>DUZB01000079.1 GCA_013349725.1 Deltaproteobacteria bacterium
TCTATAATGTTGGAAAACACATTACAACAGATAAAGTTGCAGCCCACATGTAATGCACTATAATTCTATAAATCCAATGCTTGTACAAGATAATGTTAAAGGATAGATTTTACTACAACGCAGAACTAACCTATCGGTTATTGAGATTGAAAAAATTCTAAATTTTCATATATAGAGGCATCAAAACCTAAATGATTTATAATTTCGTATTGCAATTGAGAAAGAGGCGTTAGATGCCTAATTACGCTATCTCCCGTACAAATTATCGTTAAGGTTATCTTTGAGAAAGCGCTTAATATCTTCTCACATGTTGGATTGCTCATAGCTTTTTTGGGATTTCCCAGATGCAATCCAAGAAGCTTTTCATCGCTTCTTGCTAAAGAGCGGCGAACAACAAATTCAACCAGGGTAATTACCCTGACTCCTATCATCAGAAGATGAGTTATCCCTTTAATTTGATCTTCCCTTTTAACGTAAAATGGCGCGATGTTCAATCTGCTTTTCAGTCGGTTAAATATTCGTTCAACTCGGTACTGTTTCCGGTAAGATTTAACTACGTTAATAAAGTCAAGTCTCTCCTTTGATACATCTGTAACATAGGCTTTCCAGCCATACTTCTTCTTCTCTGCATCTATAGCTTTTTTATTACGTATCACCTTCGTGATTTGATAACGTATCTTTTCCCCAACCTTTTTCTCTCTATCGTCACTCCCTCTACCTCTACCAATATATTTCGTTTCACTTTCTACTTCCCGCACATACTCACACTTGAGGAAACATTCCACCCTATGTTTTTTCAAAACCGCTTCTGTCGATTCTATTAATTTTTCTTCTTCTTTGATCTGCCTTTTCCCCGGGCCTCTTGGTGGTGTCAGGGCATATAATTTTTCCTCGGCAGTTTTAAGCCGTCGTTCCAATCCCTGCTCTTTTTGCTTTTCATATGCTGGTGATTTTACAATCAATATTCGTTCCTGTCTGTTTCGTTCAAGCTTTGGTATTCTCTGCCGCTCACTCTTTCGACCGGAAGGTCTGGTTTGATTTTGAGATTGACCGGTTTGTTGATTTGTTGATGCACAGGTATCTATGATGCTTCCAGCACCTGCTTGGATAGGCGAAGCCTGAGCCTTGGCAAAACCGCAAAACCAGACAAAAAAACACACCGAAGCAAAAACAAACACATGCGAAATATGTCGGCCCATGAATTTCCACCTGTTATTTCATATAGTTATAACGTTGGGGATTTAATGTAGCATGAACAGTTGTGAATGTTCAGGGCTATTTCACCATGTTATCATATCATTTTTGCCTCCATTTTAAAAAATTAATGGCAATGGATACAACAATCCCGGGACAATTTAGGAAAGCGCTCGTTCCTATTCCCGTATGGGAATGCATACTTACTCAGGATGTGCTACCAACGCCACTGATCTTGCAGTTGGAACGTGGATGTATTGTTCCGCCAAGTGAGCCCCACCTGCCTCCTCGACAAAATTATCAGAAGTTATTTTTAAAACGCGAACGATAAGTTATTATGCTACATTTTCCTGAAAAACTGGAGAATCAAAAAAATATGAGACACCCCATTTTTTTTCTGTCTTTTTTGTTGACCCTCTTTCTTTTTTCAGGATGCGCCGGTGCGACAAGCGTCGTGCAACTGGCAGAGGAAGACAATGACCGCACCATCACATTGAAGGTGGGGGATTCTCTGGAAATCGTCTTAGGGGGAAATCCAACCACTGGATATCTCTGGGAAATGGGGCCTTGGTACGGGAAAGTCATGGTACAGGTTGGAGAGGTTGCCTATAAAGCGGAATCGAATGCCATGGGCGCCGGTGGCCATTTTACCTTTTGCTTCAAAGCGGCAGCGAAGGGAAAGGCGGATCTGAGGTGGTCTCACCGGAGACCCTTCGAAAAAAAGGTTGCTCCTGTAAAAACCTTTCAGGTCCATGTGGTTGTTTCAGAATAGTCCTGACAAGGATATGGATAGGGAATTCTGATTATCCCTTCAACAATTCTGCGGCAATTTCAAAATCATAAGCCTTGACCGGATCGAAAGCGTTTTTCTTTTCATACATGGACTGGGCCTGTTTAATGGCTTCATACGGGATCCATCCATGCTCTTCCCACAACTTCGGGTCATCAGAATTCCACAGCCTGAAACAGATTTCTTCCCCTTGCTTGACCACATACATCCGAACCTTCTTGTTTTGCGGAAAAGGATGGTAATATTGACCCCGATCGTCTTTCATCTGTTTTTCTCCTTACATTTTTTTCTGGCGATATTTCCTGACTTTCAGGGAATTGTCAAGGAAGTTGTTGTGTGAAAACCATAAGCCCAATTGCCGGCTGTTTTTTCCTTCCTTGACAGGGTAAGTTGTGTAAATTATAAAGAGACTTTGAAATGAACGGGCGCCCATTGCTTGGCGCCGTTTCTATAATCTTAAAAAAACAGTGGTGAAAAAATATGATTGGTAAAGTACTTAAAGGCATTTTCGGCAGTCAGAATGAACGGGAACTCAAAAAAATGAACCCGCTGGTGGAGCGGATCAACAGCCTGGAACCGGATTTTAAAAGCCTTTCCGATGAACAGCTTCGGGCCAAGACCGATGAATTCAAAGAGCGTCTTGCCGGAGGGGAGACCCTGGATGATCTTCTCCCGGAGACATTCGCGGCAGTCCGGGAGGCATCCGTAAGAAAATTAGGCATGAGGCACTTTGATGCACAGCTTATCGGAGGAATGGTTCTTCACAACGGGAAAATTGCTGAAATGAAAACCGGTGAGGGAAAGACTCTTGCCGCAACACTCCCTCTCTATTTAAATGCCTTGACGGGTCGCGGGGTTCACCTGGTTACGGTCAATGATTACCTGGCACAGAGGGATGCCGACTGGATGAGTGTAATTTATAACGCCCTGGGACTCAGTGTGGGAGTCATTGTCAACGGGATGAATGATGCGGAGAGGAAAAAGGCCTACGAATGCGATATTACCTATGGCACGAATAATGAGTTCGGATTCGACTACCTGCGCGACAATATGAAGTTTGATCCAAAAGAATGCGTCCACAGGGAACACTTTTATGCCATCGTGGATGAAGTGGACAGCATCCTGATCGATGAATCCAGGACTCCCCTCATCATAAGCGGGCCCGTGGAGCAGAGCGAAAATAAGATCTATGATGAGGTCAAGCCTCTCGTCATTCGATTGAGGGGAAAGCAGGAAACCATCATTAACTCTCTGTTGAAAGAGGTCCGAAAGGGGCTGGCTGGCGAAAATGTTGACGAAAAGACGATTGAGACGCTCCTGCAGATCAAGAGAGGAGATCCCAAAAACGCTTCGTTCCTGGATATCGTGGCAAAAAATCAGGCATTGAAGAAACAGATTGACAGGACGGAGAGCATGCTGCGTTCCCAGAAGATCCTGGGAGACCTGGATCAGGAGCTCTATTGCACCATTGACGAAAAGGGGCACAGCGTCGAATTGACGGAAATAGGCCTTGATCTTCTCTCCACTGGAGGCCTGGGGCACTTCACGCTTATTGATTTTGATGACGTAAGCCATGGTATCCGGGAAAATGATCAGTTGTCCGACCAGGAAAAGGACGAAAAACTTCGGGAGGCTGAAAACGAATATATCCGGACGTCCGACCTGATACACGCCACCCAGCAGCTCATCAAGGCCTACTGGCTTTTTGAGAAAGATGTTCAGTATGTGATCAAGGACAACCAGATTATCATTGTAGATGAATTCACCGGCAGAATGATGACCGGCCGGCGATGGAGTGATGGCCTTCACCAGGCCGTGGAGGCAAAAGAGGGGGTAAAAGTTGCGGGGGAAAACCAGACCCTTGCCACCATTACCTTCCAGAACTTCTTTAGAATGTATGAAAAACTGGCAGGTATGACCGGTACAGCCGATACGGAAGCGGCGGAATTCCAGAATATCTACAAGCTTGAAGTGGTGGTGATTCCCACCAACAAGCCCATGATCCGGAAAGACTTTACGGACATGATCTATAAGACGGAAAGGGAGAAATTCATAGCGGCTGTGGAAGAGATAAAGGCCCTCTATGAAAAAGGCCAGCCCGTGCTTGTGGGAACCATTTCCATCGAAAAATCGGAGATGTTGAGCGAGATGCTCAAGCGTGCACGAGTGCCGCACTCCGTGTTGAATGCCAAACACCACCAGCGAGAGGCTGAAATCATCAGCAACGCAGGCCAGTCAAAGACTGTGACCATTTCCACAAACATGGCCGGAAGGGGTACCGACATCGTTCTGGGGGAAGGGGTCCGGGAAGCGGGGGGGTTGCACATTCTCGGTACGGAAAGGCATGAAAGTCGTCGTGTGGACAATCAGCTCAGAGGGCGTGCGGGGCGACAGGGAGACCCTGGGTCTTCCCGCTTTTATCTCTCCCTTGAGGATGATCTCCTCAGGATCTTCGGTTCCGACCGGATATCCTCCATTATGGAGCGTTTCGGGATGGAGGAAGGAGAACCTATCGAACACAAACTCATCTCCCGGGGGATTGAAAACGCCCAGAAGAAGGTGGAAGGGCACAACTTCAACATCAGGAAGAATCTCCTGGAATATGATGACGTCATGAACAAACACAGGGAGATTGTCTACTCCCTGCGAAAGGACATCCTGTTCGCTCGAGGCATAGGGGAGATTGTCAGGGAGATGATCGATGATAAAATTGACGGTATTGCAACTCTTTTGATCAACCCTAAAGACGACCCCGAAGACTGGAACATGGATGAACTGAGGGATAATCTCTTCAGGCATTTTGGTTTCAGGGTGAAGGTGGGCCCCAAAGATATGGGGGAAGATGCTTTTTCCCAGTTGAAGGTCGAGGGTCTGGTGGAGCTGATCAAGAAACAGGTGCAGGGAGTCTACGAAGAAAAGGAAAGGCTTTTTGGAAAAGAGGAGCTGGAGCATGTGGAGCGATATGTTCTGCTTCAGATCATAGACGATAAATGGGTCGCGCACTTGCAGTCCATGGACCATATGAAGGAGGGGATCGGTCTGAGGGGATATGGCCAGCTGGATCCCCTTAAAGAATATCAGAAAGAAGGCTTCGCCCTGTTTGCGGAATTTCTGGAGCAGATTCGAGAGGAAGCTCTGGGGCATATCTTTCGTTTGCGAATTGTACGGCATGAGCCCGAAGAGAGGATGAGGCCGAAAAAGAAGAACCTGAATCTCTCCCACGGAGATGATAGTGTGAGCCCCACGACGGTGCGGAGAAAGGAAAAAAAGGTGGGCAGAAATGCGCCGTGCCCATGCGGAAGCGGAAAGAAATACAAGAAATGTTGTGGGGTGAATCAATAATATGGAAACCGAAGATTACAGAGTAAACGGATTTATCGTATCGGCAACAGTGGCTGGGCTCAAGAAAGGCGGCGTGCCGGATATGGCCCTGATCGTTTCGGAAAAGGAGTCCGCTGCAGCAGGCGTGTTTACCACCAACAAGGTGAAGGCGGCGCCCGTTCTCCTTTCGAAGAAGCATATACGTAATGGAAAAGCAAGGGCGATTGTTGCCAACGCCGGCAACGCAAACGCGTGCACGGGAGAAGGAGGGCTTCAGGATGCAATCTTTACGGCTGAACTGGTTGCCAGAGGTCTGGGCATAGAGTCGGACCAGGTCCTTGTTGCTTCCACAGGGGTTATCGGACAGAGGCTGAAAATGTCTCTAATGGAGCCTGCCGTCGAGGCGCTTGTGAAAGGCCTTTCTCCGGATGGTCTGCCGCAGGCTGCAAAGGCTATTATGACGACGGATTCCTTTCCAAAGATCAGCCGCTTTGAAGGCAGGGCAGGGGGTACGCCCTACCGGATCGTGGGATTTGCCAAAGGGGCGGGGATGATTATGCCCAATATGGCTACCATGCTGTGCTTTGTGCTGAGCGATATCCGTATTTCCGCAGGCGATATGGAAACGGAGCTGCGGACCTGTGTGGATGCCACGTTTAACAGGATTACTGTGGATGGAGATACCAGTACCAATGATATGGTGTTGATGCTGGCCAGTGGCTTCGCGGAAAATGATCCCCTTACGGAATACGATCGGGCGACTTTTTCCGAGGGTTTGAAATCGGTTCTGTGGGATCTTTCCAAAATGATTGTCAGGGATGGCGAAGGGGCCACCAAACTGGTGAGCGTAGAAGTGAAGAACGCCTTCTCTTTGGCGGATGCAGGAATAGCCGCGAGGACGGTGGCCAATTCCAGCCTGGTGAAAACGGCTATTTATGGGCAGGATCCCAATTGGGGAAGGATACTTGCGGCCCTGGGGCGTGCGAATATCGAGATGAAGGAAGACCGGGTGAACATCTGGATCGATGATGTCCAAATTGTATCGGGCGGTCTTGGCCTGGGGGCGGCACAGGAAAACAAGGCCAAGGAAATCATGAAGGGAAAAGAATTTGCCCTTGTGATCGATCTTGGTCAGGGGGCCTTTGATGATCGGGTACTCACCTGCGATCTGACCCATGAATATATCTCCATCAACGCCGATTACAGGTCATAGGAAAAAGATATGTTTGCAGTAATTATGTGCGGGGGGTCAGGGACGCGGTTCTGGCCTGCAAGCAGAAAAGCGAGGCCCAAGCAGTTTCTGAACATCACGGGCAAGGGGCCGATGATTGTGGAAACATGTGATCGTTTACGCCCCCTGATTCGTGATGAAGAGATGGTCCTGATCCTTGGAAAGCAGCATTTAGCTGATGCTGAAAAGCTTTTTGAAGGGCGTGGGATACCCATGCTTGCCGAGCCGGTGGGGAGAAACACCGCCCCGTGCATCGGATTAGGGGCCATCTACGCCAGATTCAGAAACTGCAATGGGCCGGTGGCCTTTCTGCCTGCGGATCATTTTATTGGAGACCCCGAAGCCTTTTTGAAAAGCCTTCAAACCGCCGGGGATGTTGCGGAGGCGGGAGGAATTGCCACCATTGGAATTGTCCCGAACCGACCGGAAACAGGGTACGGATACATCAAAAGGGGAGGGTCTCACGGAAAGGACAAGGAGCGTGAAGTTTTCAGTGTTTCCCAATTCGTAGAAAAGCCTGATCTGGAAACGGCCGTGACCTACCTGACAAGCGGAGCGTATTACTGGAACGGAGGAATTTTCGTTGCGACCCCCGAAACCATTTTGAGGGAGACCGAAAGGCAACTTCCGGAGCTTTATGCGGGACTGCTGGAACTGGAAAAAGTCCTGGGGACGGAGGAATTTGAATCTGCCTTTCAGGGAGTTTACCAGAACCTGGCATCGGTCTCTTTTGATTACGGGATCATGGAGAATACCAGAGAACCTGTCTATGTTATCCCTTCAGAGTGCGGCTGGAGTGATGTGGGATCATGGGAATCTCTGTATGAACTGAGGTCTTCCGAACAGGACAATGAAGGAAACCTGGGCGATGGGGAAACGCTTTTTATTGAATGCGAGGGGACGTTTGCTTCCGGAAGGGCCGGGCGCACGGTGGCCTGCCTGGGACTTAAGGACTGCCTTGTGGTGGACACCAAAGACAGNCTCCTGGTAGCAGATCTTACGCACTCCCAGGACATTCGTAAGGTGGTCGACCTTTTGAAAAAAAAAGGGAGGGATGATCTTCTCTGAGATCATCCCCGTTCCTCTCAATTCCTTCTTACCAACCCTTGGTCCACATCTCATCGTCTTCATATACTTTTTCATCCTCCATGTGGGATTCTTCCGCATCCGCTTCGCTTATCCTTGGAGGGTTGGGGTCATTCATGAGTTCCTTATAATATTCATGCTGGATCAGAAGGCTCATGATCTCGTTGGTCCCGGTCCAGATTTGGCTGAGTCTGGCATCCCTTACCATTTTTTCAATGGGAAATACGTTCGTATAGCCGATGCCTCCCATGATCCGCATGGCCTGGTTGGAAACTTCCCAGCACATATCGGTGGAGAATTTTTTGGCTTCGCTGACCAGACGTCTTGCTGAGGGGAGTCTCTGGTCGGCGGCCCGGCAGGCGGCCTGACAGAGGGACCTGGCGGCATCCAGTTGGGTGATGGCATCCGCAACCTTGAAGCTGACTGCCTGATAATCCCGTATCTTTCTGCCAAAGGCGTACCTGCGGTTGCTGTACCGCGTGGCAACCTCCAGGGCGGCCCGTGCCAGCCCCAGAGATCCCCCCGCGGAGGTGAGACGTTCAGGAATCATCATGGAATTAAAGATGAGTGCGCCCTGATTGAGTTCCCCGATGAGATTGGTCCTGGGTACCCGTACATCCCGAAAAAGAAGCCGCCCCGTCCCTCCTCCCCTTGTACCCATGAGATTGTACAGGTGTTTGACTTCCACACCTTCCCTCTCGGATTCAATGAGGATAAGACTGATTCTTTTGTGGGGTTTCCCCTCAGGGTCCGTCTTGCAGTACACCACAAAAAAATCCGCCCCGCTTGCGGCAACCACAAAGCGTTTCTGTCCGCGTATGACAAAATGGTCTCCATCTGCCTTGGCGATCGTGGTGGCGCCGAAAAAATCGGACCCGCCCCGCGGTTCCGTCAGGGCTTCGGCAGAGATGAGTTCTCCTTTGAGCAACGGTTTCAAAAAACGTTCCTTGAGATCTTCCGACCCGAAACCGTGCAGCGCTTCTCCAACGATGGAAGGCATGGAAAAGGCGCAGCCTAAGGCCATGCCTAATACTCCGATCTCCTCGAGGGCGGCCATCTCGGTGGTCCAGTTGCGTTCCCTTCCCCCATACTTTTTCCCGAACCGTAATCCCAGCAGGTTCCTTTTTCCAAGTGCCTCCACGAATTCTCTCGGATAGGTGATTTCATTCCTGTCCATTTTCCGGAGAAGTTCCGGAGATACTTCCTCTTTGACAAATTTTCTGACTTCTTCCTGAATCAACCTTTCCTCATCCGTCAAAAATACGTCCTGCAGCATGGTCTGTACCTCCCTGAATGATAGTCATCTCTCGTTTCTCATGAGAAATTTCGAAAGAGCTGAAGAATATCCTGTTTCAACGCTCCCGATACGGTGGACAATTTATCCTCGGGAACCATGACGAATTCCCCTTTACTCCGCACAAGAAGATTTCCGGCCCTGTTTCGAATCTGCCCCGAAACTTCAATTTTCGGTTCCTGTACCTGTCTGCCAAGTTTTCCGCTTACGATAAGAGGTGTATCGATGGGAACCGGTTTAATGTATTTGATATCCATTTTTCTGGTGACCACAAAGGATCTTTTGAAATACATGACCGTCCACGACATGATTTCATCAAGCAGTGTGGAGACGATGCCCCCATGAGCCATGTTCTCCCAGCCCTCGTACTGTTTCGAAAGGGTGATTTCAGAGCAGACGGCATCTCCATTGCGGTAAAATTCCATATTCAATCCTATGGGATTGGCTGTGCCGCAGGCAAAACACCCATACCCCTTCAACTTTTCTATGTGTACCATCTCTTGCTCAGTCGTCATGATTTTCTTTCTCCGGTATCCGCCAGCACAGTGAACCATGTCATCTGGTGATCCCATTCCCCCAGGAGCCCAAATCCATGGTCTTTCAATGTTTCTTTAATATTGCGGTACTGGGTCCGCATGAGACCGGAAAACAGGATTTTTTGTTTTCTGTCACAGGCTGCTCCTTTCAGGATGATTTTTTCCAGAACTTCATAGTGAATATTGGCGATGATCAGATCAAAAGGTTCCCAGGAAATGCTCTCCGCCCTGCCTTCTATGACCTGAATGCTGTTTTCCAGATTATTAAGCTTCACATTCCTTCCGGTGGTTTTTACACACAGAGGATTCAAGTCGACGGCAACCGTTTCTCTTGCGCCAAGACGCGCCGCTGCCAGGGCTAAAATTCCCGTCCCCGTGCCCAGGTCAAGGACTTTTTCAATTTTGCCTTTCGCGAAAACCCGGGACAGGGCTTTCAGACAATCCCGGGTCGTCGGATGCAGGCAATTCCCAAAGACCACCCCCGGATCCAGCATGATTTTCACTGCGCCTTTATGGGCAGGCTCTTTCAACCATGGAGGAACAATCAGAAACGGTTCGATTCTCTGGGGACCGGTATCCCCGCCCTGCCAGTCCTCATAGGAAAAATGAAATTCATCTATCATGGCCAGACCGGTTCGTGTGTCGATTGCCTGATTTACAAGATCCAGGGAGGGTTTGGAAAAAAAGAGGAAGGAGTTTTCGTCCTCCACCCAGTTTCCCATATAAAAACTTCCAAAGTCTGCTTCGTCATCCCTTTCAAATACGCCGTTGAGGAAATATACATAGAGATCCTCATACGGCGATTTGTTCTCTTGGTTTTTGTCTCCGCGGCTGTCAGGGTTTTTTTCCAATCTGTCTTACCTGTTTTCAATTTTACTGTTCCGCTTCTTTTAATATTCGTGCCCCATGTATGTCAAGATATGAGAAATGAGTTTCATGAGAATGGAACTTGTTTTGCCTTGACACGCTTCCCGCGTTTCCCTACTATCCCTCTCATTTCGATACTCCAAAATCAGATCACAGGTTGAAACCCCATTTCAAAAAAGGAAGGAAAAAACATGGATGGAATTGTTGGAATCTATTCTCCCGCGGATAATGCTCTGGTGAATAAAGCCTTTCTTGCTACCGGCGCCTGCCAGCACAGAGGGAAAGCAAGTACCGGTCTTGCAGTTGGAACCGGAAAGGATATCTATCTTTATAAAGGGCTTGGCAGGATTGCGGAAGTAATAGACCTCAATGTCATCCGGATGCTGCAGCATCTTGAGCCCATCGCCGCCATTGGGAATATCGGGTATACCAAAAGAAAAATCGCCGAAAAAATGAATGTAGAGCCCGTTGAAATTTTTCCCAAATCCCATTCCCCCCTGAAAGTTGTCGTGACAATGGATGGGTATCTGATCCGGGGGGACGATCTCAAAGCCGAGCTTGAATCTGATTACAGATTTCGGACCGACAACAAAACAGAGATCGTAGGCGCCTTTTTGCACAAATACCTGACCGAGGATGGATTTACCTTCCAGGCGGGGGAAAGACTCATGGATAAACTCCATGGAAGGGGGACGTTTGCCCTGACTGCCCTTGTCCATGACGGCAAGGAGACGCGCCTGATTGCCATGACGGATGATACGGCCTTTGAACCACTCTGTTATGCCACCATTGATGGGGCTTTTGTGGTTTGTTCTGAATCCTGCTCGCACCGAAGGCTGGGAGGTCAGGTAGGAAAAGAATATGATGGAGGGGAAATGACCTTGTGCTCTTCGAGCGGAATCGAAACGAGAAGACTGCGAGAGAGCCGAATGA
Source organism: Deltaproteobacteria bacterium (assembly GCA_013349725.1). Next base: position 11,253 of record DUZB01000079.1, read on the forward strand.
TGCCCGATGTTTTTCAAGGTGTCTATTTCGGCAATGTGGGTTCCGTGTTTCGTGGAAAAGAGATTTTTCAGATCAGACGGGAGCTTGGACTGGAATTGACGGACCATTACAGAGAGTCCAGGGCCGATGTGGTGATTCCGAATCCTGAATCGGGCTGGGGGGTCACCGTGGGAATAGCGGAAGGCCTGAAAACCGATCTGTTTCCGGCATTGATCAAGCTTCCACAGGCCGTAAGAACATTCCAGGAAGGGGAGAGAAATACCAGGGCAAAGGAAGTGGGACTCAAATTCGGCGGAATCGATTCCCTGCTGCGTGGCAGGAACATCGCCATGGGGGATGACAGTATCGTTCGAGGGAGTGTGAGCGAAGGGGGTTCCGTCTGGGTGGTGTATAATGCAGGCGCGAGTTTCCTTGAATTCTGGATTTCCTATGGACCCATGTTTTTTCCCTCCTTCAAGGAGTGGAACAGGGGTGTTGACTGCTTAAATGAATTAGCGGCACAGAGGGCATTCAAGGATGACAATCCGTACGACAAGACCCTGGACGAAATTAATGTGGCCGTGGCAAAGCTGATCGGCGTGGATGAAGTGAAATACAACACCCTGGAACGGATCAGAAAAATTGCGGGAGACGGCTCTTTTCAGGCACTGGATGCCAGCTATCCCATCGCGGAAGAGTTCTGGCCCGACTGGCTCAAACAGGAGGTGGAGAAATTCCACCGATACAGGGGATAGGTTGTTTCTGAATCATGCCGAGGCATGATTCAGAAACGATTGCGGATTTCGATTTGGATTACTGGAGTTTCCTTCACGGTTTCAACGCCCAGCACCGTCAACTGGTAACCGGCAACTGGAAACGAAGTTTCACAGGAGCTTTTCAAAAAAATCATTCCC
>DUZB01000080.1 GCA_013349725.1 Deltaproteobacteria bacterium
GCTCCGATACGGGCACGGTGTATCTTCGGGATATTGCAAAAATTACCCCGACCCTGGAAAAGCCCTCCACGCTCACCCTCATTGACAACAAGCCAGGCCTGGTTCTGTCCGTGAAAAGGAAAAAAAAGACCAACGTGATCCAGATTGTGGATGATGTCAAAAGGCTCATAAAAGATATTCCCTCCCAGTATCCGGGTTTGAAGACCACGCTCTATTTTGATCAGTCCCTGGAGATCAAAAAACGGATAAAAGAGCTTCAGACCAACGCATTTTTCGGGGTCGTTTTAGTGTTCTTTATCCTCTGGGCCGCCATGGGGCTTCGAAACGCCCTTTTCGCTTCCATCGGCATTCCCGTTGCTTTCCTTCTCACCTTTATTATCATGAATGCCATCGGTCTTTCCATCGACGGCTTGACCCTCTTCGGCCTGATTCTGGTCCTTGGCATCGTCGTAGATGACGCCATCGTAGTGCTTGAAAATATTTTCCGACACCTGGAAAAAGGAAAACCGGTTGTAAAGGCCATCCTGGATGGCTGCCGTCAGGTAGTGGCGCCGGTTCTGGCGTCCGTGGCCACGACCATGGTTGCATTCATTCCCATACTGATTATGGTGGGGGGGATTATTGGCCGTTATCTGTCGGGTTTACCCAAAGTGATTGTTTTTGCCCTGGCGGCATCCCTGTTTGAAGTCTTTTTCATGCTCCCTTCCCATGTGGCGGAATTTACGCCCAGGGATACGGTAAAAAGGGTTCTAAAGCGGAAATTCGATCTGTTTGGCTTTTTTCGCCGGATTTATTTTCCCTTTCTAAGGACGATTCTCAGACACCGTTATCTTTCCGTACTGTTTATATTGCTTTCAACCGGTCTTGCTTTTTTTCTCTACTTCCAAACCGATTTCATCATGTTCCCCAAGAGTGATGCGTTTCCCCGGTTCAATATCTGTTTTGATCTTCCGGCGGGGTCGAGTCTTGAAAAGAACAAGCGGGTGCTCATGGCCCTTTCCGACCTGATAAAGGAAAAGATCGGTCCGGAGCTTGAGGCGCCCATCGCCGTTGCGGGAATGAAAGAAATCAATTACGAACCGGTCATCGGGAAACACTTCGGGATTTTGAACGTGATTTTGAAAGGGAAAAGCGAAAGAAAGCATTCCGTCGTGGAACTGATGGAGAACGTCAGGGACGACGTGGAAACCCTTCTTCACAAAATGGGCGCAACCGCCATTGTGATGGAAAGGCTTATCGAGGGACCGCCCGTGGGCGCTGATGTGGACCTCAAGATCCAGGCGGCCGACTGGGAAAGCGCCGCGGCCATCTCGCGACTCCTGAAAAAAGAATTGAAGAAATATCCGGGTATCGTCGATATCCAGGACGATTTCTCCCGGGAAAAGCAGTTCATGGAGATTACCGTTGATGAGGCCAGGGCAAAGATGACCGGGATAGATCAGAACCACCTGGTAATGGCTGTTCAAGCTGCATTTCATGGGATGAAGGTGGCCACCTACAATGAGGGGGATCGGGAGCAGGATATCAAACTAAAATATCTCCCTGAATACAGACGTGATTTTGATGATCTGGTCAATCTGAAAGTGGTTATTCCCGGATATGGGGCGCTGGCTTTGAAAGAGCTGGCCAATATCCGGCTCGTCCCCGGATTTTATAATATTTCTCACTATAATGGCAAGCAGACAGTACGTGTTACTGCGAACATTCGTGAGATGCAACAGGAAAAGAAAGGGGTTTCCGGATTTCTTTCAAACCTCAGTGGGAAAAGGATGACTGCCGTCAAAGCAAACGGCATAGCCATCGATTTTTTTAAGGGGATCAAGAAGGATTTTCCGGGGGCAAGGCTTATTGCAGGGGGACTCCAGGAGGAGACGGACACCTCTCTCATGGAACTGGGAAAAGCCGGCATTCTGGCGCTCTTTCTGATCTTTTTTATCCTTGCCCTTCAATTCAATTCATTTACGCAGCCTCTTATCATTATGATTACCATACCCTTTGCCACCCTTGGGGTGATGATAGGGCTTCTTGTGAGCAATAATCCGCTTACTTTCGTTACGTTGATCGGCCTTCTTGCTTTGACCGGGATTGTGGTCAACGACTCGCTGGTCCTGATAGACTTTATCAACCGGTATCGGAAGGAACATCCGACCCAACTTTATCTTGCCATTGTAAGAGGATGCTTTGTGCGAATGCGGCCCATCCTGCTGACATCCCTGACCACCATATGTGGTCTGGCGCCCATGGCTTTCGGTGTTGGGGGTAAATCGGTTTTCTGGGCGCCTTTGGCCACGGCGATCATGTGGGGACTGGGTTTTGCGAGCATGCTGATCCTTCTGATGGTGCCGGCCTATTACGCGATTCTGGAGGATATCGGTTATCTCATTCGTCACAGAAAACGGAGAAAGGCGGATGTGCGCCGCGAGATTGATGAAGCTTTCAAGGATCCGGAAGCTGGAGCACTGTTGGAATCTGAACAATGAAATGAAAATAGTCACACAACCATGCAACGATGGAAAAACGGCACATGCCGATAGCAGGGGGAATAACCATGAGCAATATTGTCAAAAAGGAACAGTGGGTTTGGGTAATCGTTCAGGATCCCGAAGGGAATGAGCAGTTTCTGGGACAACGGGATGAATCGGAAGGGGTTTCTTTTATTCCTGTATTTTTGGAAAAAGATGATGCCACGCAGTGCTTAGGGCGGATGGCGCGAAAAAAGGGAACAAAATATGAAATTCAAGCTATTATATTGGAGGATATTCTGAAAAATGCCACCGGAAATGGGTTCAGTGTTTTTGTGTTAAATAGTGAGGGCGAACCCTTGGAAAAATTGCCCCCTGGGCGGTAAGCCCGGTCATTCCGCTGAAACGGATTTGAGGTTGAAAACCCTCGTTCGCCGGATGCTATTCCACGAATCCTGTTTGTGAAGTTCTTCCTGGGGAAACCCCTCCAAGAAACCTTGCGGTATCTCCGAAATCGATCCTTCCTGCCGACTTTTTATCTTGACATGCTCCATTTGAAGTCTATAATCCGTATCTTTTTGAACATAAATCTTTCTATCAGGGATTTTTGAAGGAAGGGAATATGAATTTCTGGCGGGTTCCACTTGATTCTGAAGATATCCAGGTTTCCACCGGTATCGTTCACATACTTGAAGATCGTTGTAAAGGATGCGGATACTGCATTGAGTTTTGTCCCCGGGAAGTCCTCCATTTTTCCTCCCACTTTAATAAGAAAGGCTACCACCCACCCTCTGTCAAGACACCGGAGGCCTGTGTGAATTGCCACTACTGTGAGATCATATGTCCTGAATTTGCCATTTACTCCATCGAAGCACCCTCCAGTGTCTGAATCAAGCCTTGGCGTGATTCAGACACGATTTTGGATTTTGGATTGCGGATTAATGGAGTTCATTATGATGCTCCCGTAAAACGTCCCCAAGGCCGTCATTCCCGCGAACGCGGGAATGACGAAAACGGATAATTTTCGACTTTTTACGTGTTCATCAAAACTGGAGATGCCATGAGAAAAGAGGTCCTTACAGGGGAGTATTTTATGACGGGAGATGTTGCCTGTGCTGAAGGCGCGATAGCTGCAGGCTGCAGATTCTTCGGAGGATACCCCATCACTCCTGCTACGGAGATCGCTGAACATATTTCGGGCCGTTTGCCGGAAGTGGGTGGGACTTTCATTCAAATGGAAGATGAAATTGCAGCCATGGCCGCCGTAATCGGAGCATCCTGTGCGGGCGTCAAGAGCATGACCGCTACTTCAGGGCCCGGTTTCAGTCTGATGATGGAGAACATCGGTCTTGCGGTTATCACGGAGACTCCGTGCGTGGTGGTTAACGTACAGAGGGCGGGCCCTTCAACCGGACTCCCTACACAGGGGGCCCAGGGAGACATGATGCAGGCAAGATGGGGGTCGCACGGGGACTATCAAATCATTGCTCTGGCGCCGTCCTCTCCCCAGGAATTATTTTATCAGACGATCGATGCCTTTAACCTGAGCGAAACGTATCGTGTGCCCGTGTTCATTATGACCGATGAGATGATCGGTCACCTTAGTGAAAGGGTTGTCATTCCCGAAGCAAAGACCATCAAGACGGTTTCAAGGCTCAAACCAAAAGGCAGGAAGGACCGTTTTCTGCCCTTTGCCCCCGGACCCGATGGAATTGCCCCCATGGCGGCCGCCGGTGAGGGATACAATATCCATGTGACGGGATTGACCCATGACGAAAAGGGATACCCCTGCCATGACGGTGGATGCTCAGGAAGCCATGATGGCGCAGCTCATCGGGAAAATCAGGCGGAACCTGGAAGCTATCATCCGGACGGAATCCTACAGGCTTGAGGATGCGGAGATTGTGGTGGTCTCCTACGGTGTTTCGGCACGGACGAGCCTGGCCGCCGTGGATGAGGCCCGAGAAAAGGGGATGAAGGTCGGTTTACTTCGCCTGATAACGGTGTGGCCTTTTCCCGAGGACCGGATCCGGGAGCTTTCCGCAAGGGTCAAAGGCTTTCTTACTGTCGAGATCAACCTGGGGCAGATCCATCTGGAAGTGGAGCGATGCGCCGGGGGAAGGGCGCCCGCTTTTCTTGTGGGCCATCCGGGGGGTACGATTATTACACCGGAACAGGTGGTTGGGACACTGCGTGAACTGTTTTTTTGAGTGAGGAGTAATGAGTAGCTTGGATAAAATCAAAGGTTGTGGCTTGTTCTAACATTGGCCATTAAATTATTTTCTTACTCATAATCTTACTCATAATCATAATCGAGCAGTTCTGAAATAGGCTGTAAAAGAGTATGATTATGATTAGGATTAGGATTAGGATTATGACTCTCCGAATGTACACTCAAATAATTCGGAAAACAAACAGGCCCTGTTCGAGAGGGCTTTTCACTTTAGCGCACTCTTGCTGGTAACAGGAAAAAAATGGACCAGAATAAGTCTATCAGTCATCCCCTCGATTCTCTCCTCAGGACGGACAGGATCCCCCACATCTGGTGCCCGGGTTGCGGTATCGGTACGGCGTTTTCTTCATGTCTTATTGCACTGAAGGAAAGTGGGATTGATCTTGGCAAAACGACCATGGTTTCCGGGATCGGTTGTTCCGGACGGGGCGCCGGATACGTGAACCTGGATTCCTATCACACGACACATGGACGGGCCATTCCCTTCGCAACAGGGATGAAACTGGCAAATCCCGCCCTGAATGTGGTCGTTTTCAGCGGGGATGGAGATCTCTTCGCTATCGGAGGCAACCACTTTATTCATGCCGCACGTAGGAATGTGGATTTGACGGTTGTGTGTGTGAATAATTTCAATTACGGGATGACCGGTGGGCAGGTGGCGGCTACGACGCCTTTATACGTTAAGACCACAACAACGCCCATGGGCAATCCGGACACCCCGTTCAATCTTCCTCTCCTGGCGTACGCTGCAGGCGCCACCTATGTGGCGAGATGGACCATCCTCCATACGCGCGATCTCACGGAGTCCATACGGGAAGCCGTTTTNAACAGGGGATTTTCATTTGTGGAAGTTCTTTCCCCATGCCCGGTCAACTATGGCCGGCGAAACAAAGAGACAGCCCTGGATACGCTTCGGATCTATCGGGACAAGAGCATCATCCGGAACAATGCTCACCCCACGGAACTGGATATCGATTTTGACAGGGCGGTTATTTTAGGGAAATTTGTTCATATGGAAAAGCCTACCTGCACAGACAGATACGATAATACGTGCAGGCCCAATGACCTGCTGGAAGAAGCCGGTCAGGAGTGAAAACCAACATGAGCTCTGTCGAACCTGAAAATGAGACAATGGAAAATCCGGGAGGCGTTGAAATACCAAAGGCCCGGACAGGGAAACAGGAGATTATCTTTACCGGGTTTGGAGGCCAGGGAATTGTTTTAGCCGGCCGGATTCTCGGAAAGGCAGCGGTTATCGGGGATCACCGAAACAGCACCCTTGTCCAGGCCTATGGCCCTGAGGCCCGCGGGGGCGCCTGCAGTGCCCAGGTGATCATATCAGACGGGTCCATTCACTATCCCTATGTGAGACAACCTGCCATTCTGGTCTGCATGTCGCAGGCCGGTTTTGACAAATTCAACCATCAGATGGTGGAAAATGGTGTCCTTCTGATCGATCAGGATCTGGTGAGGCCACCAGAAAAGACAAAGGATTTTTTTTCCATACCATCCACCCGGATGGCCGAGGAAATGGGGCGGAAAATGATGGCGAACATCATCATGTTTGGTTTTTTTACTGCCATTACAGGGGCCGTTTCCGTGGATGCGGCAAGGAATGCCGTGAGGGAGTCCGTACCAAAAGGGACTGAGGATATGAATGCCAGTGCGTTTAACAAGGGGCACGATTACGGTATCGCTGTATTGAAAGGGAAACAAAAGAAAGCCACTGCCGGAAAGGGAGTCCATCCATGAAACGCCCCAAAGATCGCCTTCATAAAGTCATTGTCATCGGGGCTACACCGGCGGGAATTGCTGCTGCCAACAAACTTGGTGAACTTGGCATTCCGGTAATGGTCGTGGATAGCGAGAGCGATCTCGATCGAAAACTGGCCAGGGAGGAATGGCGCCTGGAATCGGGTGTTCCCTTTAATTTCGCCCAGAGATCGGGACTGATCAGGTTGATGCAGAACCCTCTGATCGATTGCGTGCTGCCTGCCCGGGTGGAATCTCTGAAGCATACCTCCCAGGGATTTCGCGCAAAGATCAGAAAATCCCACGTATATGTGGACCCTGATCGATGCGTCCTTTGCGGCCGCTGTGTTCAGGTATGTCCCGTTTTAACCCCTGACGGAAGCTCTCCGATCCTTTTCAATAACAGAAGATCGCTCCCCGGCCGACCTGTAATCGATAAGCGGATGCAACCCCAGTGTCAGGCGGGATGTCCCCTGGGTGTGAACGCCCAGGCCTACATTGCCTTGACAAGAGCGGGGAGATACAGGGAGGCATTTCATATTATCAGAGAAGACAATGTGTTGCCCGGTATCTGTGGAAGGATCTGCACCCACCCCTGCGAAGCGTCATGCCGTCGCGGGGAACTTGATGAGCCGATAGCGATCAGGGATATCAAGCGATTTCTCACCGATTATGCGGCTTCCAATAACGAGGTGATACGACCGGCGCAGATTCCCGGAAATGGGAGGAAGATCGCCGTGGTGGGTTCGGGGCCGGCAGGGTTGGCCGCAGCAGCGGATCTGGCCAGGTGGGGATACGGGGTGACGATTTTTGAAAAAGAAGAAAAGTTGGGAGGGCTCCTTCAGTATGGAATAGGCCCCCACCGGCTGCCGCGAAATATCCTGGATAGAGATCTGGCGTATATTCGAAACCTCGGTGTAACCTTTGTTACTTCCCGTGCCGTTGATTTTCAGAATGGATGGAACCGCCTCAAAAGCGAATTCGATGCAGTGATCCTCACCACCGGTTCATGGGCTGACCGCAGACTTGGAGTCCCCGGTGAGGATCTTACAGGTGTTGACGGATGCCTCCATGTTCTTCGCTCTCTATATCGAAACGGGCTTGGGGACGGCGATGAAACGGCGGTGAAAATAATCAAAAAAAAGAAGGAATCCATCGCGGTCATAGGGGACGGCAATGCAGCGTTCGACCTGGCCAGGACCATGAAGAGGCTGGGAGATCAGGTCACGATCGTCACGTGGTTTCCTGAGGAAATGATCCCCGCGGACAGGGATGAATTGCGGGAAGCGGTGGAGGAAGGGATCCAAATAGTGGATCGAACCCAGGTTGTGGCTTTCAGGGGGGAAGACGGCAGGTTTACCCACCTGGAATGCCGTCCCACAGAACCCGGAGAACCGGATTCCAATGGAATTCCCTGGCCTGTGATCATCGAGGCATCCGAAAAATTCCCTCTCCCTTTTGATCGTGCCATTGTGGCTATCGGCCAAACCGGAGCCCATTCGCCGAAAGAGTCAGGGAGATCCGATGACGCCGACGGTTTGGCGGTAACCTCCGCGGGTTTTCTGCAGGTGAATCAAAAATGGCACACAAACATTCCGTCTGTTTATGCGGCCGGTGATGTGGTTTCCGGGCCTTCCAGCGTGGTCGTGTCCATGGCTTCCGGGAGATCAGCGGCAAGATCCGTCCATGAAGATCTCAGTGGGATAGATGTTTCGAGCAGGAAGAATTCCAGACCGGAACAGGGAGGTTTTCCTGATATCCCGAAAGATATTCCTTCTCTCGCTCGGGTTACCATGCCGGAAAGGCAGCCTTCGGCAAGAAAAGACAGCTTTTTGGAAGTTGCCCTTGGGCTTGGTGAAACCCAGGCCCTCTTTGAATCGGAGCGTTGTCTCCAGTGCGGCATATGCTCTGAATGTTTTTTGTGCCAGGAGGCATGCGGCGCCATTTCCGCCATCAATCATAAGGAAGGGACCCGGGAGCTGATTGAACATGCAGGCGTTGTCATTATTGCCGATCCCGAAAATGCGCCACCCATAAAAGGAGAAGATGTGGTTCGGGCCTATGGCCCGAAAACTGCCAGATCCGATGTCCATGCGATGATAACCAGGGGCTTTGCAGCGGCCGCAAATGCCATGATCATGCTGAGCAGCACCTCTCAGAGGCCAAGGGGAAGGGGGGTGTCCTTCCTGCCGCCGGATCCTGACCTTTCCCCTGAAATTCGGATAGGGATCTTTGTCTGCAGGTGCAATGATGCATTGGGATGGCTTGACGAGATGGATCAGTATGTTCAAGACCTTAAAATTAGAGAAAATGTCGTCCATGCCGAGGTATTGAATGCGGCCTGCATTCCGGAAGGCTCCGTGCATATCCTGCGGTCCATAAGAGAAAAAGGGATTACAAGGATGGTCCTTGCATCGTGCGTGTGCTGCCCTCTTGATTTTGTCTGCAGTACCTGCTCGGACCAGCGGAGCAGACTGAAGAATGCCCTTTTTCGGGGAACCGGCGTCAGCCGGTCCATGGTGGAAACCTGCAATTTGAGGGGAGAGGCCCTTCGTTACATAGCCCGGGAGCAGACGGTGGCTGTCGAGCGTTTTTCCGGGCTGATCGATCGTTCCATTAAGAGGGTTGAAAACCTGATGCCGCTTCCCGCTCCCGTGAGGACCTATAACTTTACCACCGCAGTCATCGGGAGTTCCGAGGCGGCCCTGACCAGCGCCAAAACCCTTTCCCGGGCAGGGCTTGAAGTCTTCCTGTTCGGCAACAGGGATAAACTTCCAGAAGGGGAGTTGCAGTATCAGAATATCCACTGTTTTGAGGGCGCGACGGTGAACGGCATAAGCGGTACCCTTGGAAATTTCCATATTTATGTCAATACGGACAGTTTTTCGCAGACCATCCAGGTTGGGGCCGTCATCCTGGGAGAGAAGTCAAGGGCAAGTATTCCGTATATTCCACAGGAAGGGCTGGACAGCTCCATGATTGCCTCGAAAATGCAGTCGAGAGGTGTCACCGGTATTCCTTTTCTCTATCCTGGAGCAACCTCCATTGCCGGTCTTTTTTTAGCGAATCCAACGGGTGTCCATGTTTCTGAACGGATACATGGTTCCGCAGCCGCGTTATTAGCGGCGGCTGTCATGCCGAGGGGGCCAAGGCAGAGTAAAGGATTTACAGTGGTGGTGGACGAGGAGATGTGCCGGGGATGTGGGAGGTGCTTGAAGGTCTGCCCGTACCAGGCCATCACTTTACACGAAAATCGGGCAGGCGGCTGGCATGGGGAGGTGGATGAAGCGTTGTGCAAGGGGTGCGGCAACTGTATTTCCGTTTGTCCTTCAAATGCAGCCGACAGCCCTTACCGAAACCAGAAATTTCTGGAGAACCTGTTGAAAGAGGTCCTTGTTCAGCCCGACAGGGTTTTCGAGCGATGAGACATAACCTATGAGAGATATGAAAATTATTCTGTTCCTGTGCAGTTGGGGGCCCCATGCAGCGTATCAGACGCTTCAGGACTCCACGGCTTCTATTCCGGGGGACGTAAAGATGGTGCGAATCCCCTGCACCGGAAGAATCAGTAAGGCCCTGCTTTTAAAATCTTTTGAAATGGGAGCAGACGGGGTGGCCCTTGTGGGGTGTGAACCCGGAACCTGTCGTTATGGCACCGGAACCGACAATGCCCATGAGCATGTGAAGGATAGCCGTGGGATTCTGGATCTTCTGGGATTGGGAAGGAACCGTCTTCGATTAGCTACCTTTCTTCCCGATGAGTCGGAGAAACTTCTTACGTTCTTAACCGAATTTACCCGAGAGATAGCGGAAATGGGTGAAAGTCCCGTCATACCGGTCTCGGGAGGGGTGAACAATCAGGAAACAGACAGGGAACTCGGTCGTATTCTTTCCAGCCATGATGTGTATGCCTGCCAGGACTGCGGTAAGTGTTCGTCAGCCTGTCCGTTGACATTGTCCGGGAAGGTTTTTTCTCCGAGGGCCATGGCTGGTGCAGTGATATCCGGACGTTTCGAAGACCCTGGTGTAAAGAAGGATGTGTGGTCCTGCCTTACATGCGGTCTGTGCTATGATCGATGTCCATCGGGCGTGAATTTTTCCGAATTTGTTCGAGATTTGCGTGTTTTTCTCCAGGAGAGAAGTGTGGAACCCCATTTATCCCACGGAGGGTTCTTTCAGTCTCTCATGAGAACCATGACTTCCGAGAATCTACCGATTTCCCACTGGGAGTGGCTTCCATCGGATATCAAGACAAATCCTGAAAGTAAGACCCTGTTTTTTGGCGGATGCGCCCCGTATTTTGATCTCTTTTTCAGAAAACATCTGGGAACCAAAACGCGGGACATCCTGGTGGACAGCCTTCGCCTGCTCAATTTTTTTGACATCCATCCCTTGTTGATTTCTGGTGAGCGGTGCTGCGGTCATGATCTTCTCTGGTCCGGAGACAGGGAAAATTTCCTGAAACTGGCAAGATTGAACGGTGAGATCTTGAATGATAGCGGTGTGGAAGAAATTGTTACGGCCTGTCCGGAGTGCTATCGGACTCTCCACCGGGACTACGGAGATTCCGGAATTCATCTGAACGCCCGGGTAACCCACATCTATGAGCTCCTGGAAAAAGAGATCGACAAAGGCGCGGTTGGTTTCAAAAAAATGGAGAACAGGATCACTTTTCAGGACCCGTGCAGGTTGAGCCGCTTTGAAAATCGTTCTGATTTACCGAGAAAACTGATCGATCGTTTGAACCCGGAGGGATTTGAAGAGATGCGGGACTTCGGGCCCAGTGCCGTCTGCTGCGGGAACAGTGCATGGGTTGGATGTGATGCCTTCAGCAAGGCCCTCCAGGTGAAGCGGATTCGGCAGGCCGTCCGGACGAAAGCTGATTTGTTAGTGACAGCCTGCCCCAAATGCCAGATTCACCTTCGCTGCGCCATGGAAGATCCGTTCTTAGGCGAGGAATTGAATATGGAGATGGCTGATCTCACGAGCGTTCTTGTTCGGAGCATACAGTGGGAATAGGAATAGGGATTTGGGATGTTGAACTGTTTGAGGAAGGTTGGGGCTTGGTTCTAACGTGGTCCATTAGATTTATTTTCTTACTCATAATCTTAATCGTAATCATAATCGGGCAGCTCTAAAATAGACTGTAAAAGAGTAAGATTATGATTACGATTAAGATTATGACCTTCCGAAGGTACTCTCGACTAATTGGATCAAGTGGGCGAAATTAGAACCAAGCCCGAAAATTGAAAGCGGTGTGAGGGAAAAATGAAAAGCAAGGTAAGTGAAGAGGCCCGTATCGGGGTTTACGTCTGTCACTGCGGCTTGAATATCGCGCAGACGGTGGATTGCCAAAAGGTGGCGGAGGCAGCCGCCGATCTTGACCATGTGGTGGTTTCCAAGGATATCAGTTATGCCTGTTCCGAACCGGGCCAGCAGGAGATAAAAGAAG
>DUZB01000081.1 GCA_013349725.1 Deltaproteobacteria bacterium
CCTACCCCGCAATCGGCGGCCGCACAGAGTCCGGCCACTTGCCCGGAAGCCTCGATGGACAAACTGTCGCTCAAGCCAAGCAACCGTCCTGCAGTATGGACCTTGGGCGGCAGTTGTTCAGGAAGGAAAAAACCAGTAAAAAAATCATAGGCCATTTTTGCCCGTGCCAGAAAAAGCGGTCCTGCGGCCGGGGTCAATCCACCCGAAGCAACCAGCAGATCGCATTGAAAATCCTTGCCGATCATCCCGTCGACAGTACTGACCGTGACTTTTTTCAAAGTCCTGCTTCCATGGGCCTTGGATGCGATCCACCCTCGTAGTAATGGGATGTCCCTTTTTTCAAGCCCTTCCAGCAAATAAGGGTCCTGTCCGTCAAACCGGACATCCGCCACACACAGTATCTGAAGACCCAGATCATAAAGATCGATGGCCGATTCCAGCCCCAGATTATCTCCAATGCTGAAAACAGCGCGTTTGCCAGGCAGCAGACCGTATGTCCTGGCCAGCCTGTGGGCGCAGCTTACCTGCATGATGCCGGGTCGTTCATTGTGGTCAAATACGAGCGGACGCTCAATGCAGCCGGTAGCCACCACAACGCTTTCCGCCCTGATCTCGACGTAGCGCTCATTAAAATAATCCTGTTCCCTGCCCACTTGAAAGGCCGTGATGAGATTATGACTGTAAAACCCGACCATAAATGTGTGGGGGAAAAAACGAATATTCTCATTTTCTTCCAGTTTTTCGGCCTCGGTCCTTGCCCGTTGGTGAAGGGGAAGGCCGGGTGAATAGTCCGAGGAACGGTAATCAAAAAACCCGCCCGCCCACGGGCGTGCCTCCAGGACGATCACACGTAGGCCCTGCTCCGCCGCTGCCAGGGCGGCCTGAATGCCGGCCGGCCCTGCGCCGATAACGCATACGTCCGTATTGGGGTATATTTCGTCAAAGACGCCTTTGATCCGGAACGACGGCTTTATCCGGCCCAGCCCGGCGGCTTTTCTGAGCCGGTTCTGAAAGAAAGGCCAGAGTCTGTATGGCCGGTGGAAATAGTGATAATAAAACCCAGCAGGCATGAGGCGGTCAAACTTGTCAATAAATGACATCAGGTCCCTCTCCGGGGTTCCGATCACATTTTGCGGCCTGACAGACAGGTCGGTTTTTAAGGGTGTTGTCTCCGCCCGTATGTTTGGAATGCCGTCGACCTGCATCAGGCAGTTGCTGCATTCACCATTAAGGCTATAGAGACCTCTGGGACGGTGATACTTGAGGCTTCTTGAAAAGATACGTATACCGTTGGCGTAAAGGGCGGTGGCTACGCTGTCGCCGGCCATTCCATGGTATCGTTTCCCCCTGTATTTAAATGGTATTTTTATGCCAGGGTCAACTCGCAAGGTCGGCAGGTTTTTAAGCCGCTCTTTCATATTTTTTCCTGCACCTCGACCTCAAGATTGGTCAGGGTGTTGCGGAGGATCTTGAACCAGGACCCGCATCCGTCACGGTGAAACCACCACTCTTCCTGAACACCCCCGATATTGGTTCTCATGTGGACATAATCGCACCACTTCTCGTGAGTAAGCTCCTCTTCTTCCGGTCGAGGCCCCCGTTCTTCTCCGCCGAAGCGGAATTCATAACCGTTTCTTTTACCGCATATGGGACACGTAATCATGAGAGACATGTCAGTACCTCATTTTTCTTTTCTAGTTCCAGGGTCCGTAGTTTATGGGGTTGGCGATCTCCCCCATAAGGCGATGATCTTCATAGCGCCTGAGCGTAAAGGGTTTGAGAATATCCGGGCATTGTCCCGAGGACATGAACTCAGCCATATACCGGCCGGTAACAACACCTGATTTAAAGCCGAAATACCCCCAGCCGCAATCCATGTAATAGCCTTTGATGTGATCGTTCCCGTCGATCAGGGGGGCCATGTCCGGCGTCATATCCGCCAGGCCCGCCCAGGCCCGCATGAACTTAACCCCATTTAAAACAGGCATGAGTTCCGTTAGGGCCTCAGCCTGATGCTTTATATATTGTGCCGAAACCTCTGTCGTGTAATTGGGCCACGGATCCATATGAGCGCCGGTGGCGATTTCGCCTTTCAGTGTCTGATTGGCGTAAACATGGTAGGCGCCGGATGAGACCACGTGATGCAGGATCGGTTTGAGGGGCTGGGTGACCATAGCCTGGATGGTCAGCACATGGATGGGCAGCCGAATTCCCACCATTGCCGAAATGAGGGTGGAGTAGCCGCCTGCAGCATTTAGAACCATCGCCGTTCGGATAGTGCCTTTGTCGGTTTCCACTTCCACCACTTTTTTCTTTTCAACCTTGATTCCCGTGACCTCTGTTCCCTGATGGATCTCTACCCCCAAACCGGACGCCCCTTTGGCTAGACCCCAGACCACTGCATCGTGACGCACGGTTCCGCCGGGCGAGTGATACATGCCGCCCAGAATGGGGTAAGTGAGACGGTCGGATATATCCAATATGGGGACTATCTCTTTGCATTGCTTTGCATCCACAAGCTCGCTTTGAATGCCTTGAAACTGGGCCGAGGCAACAAGCAGCCGCATGGAGCCAAGGGCGCTTTCACTGTGGGCCAGATTAAGGTTTCCACAGTTGAAGAACATCAGGTTGAAATCAAGCTCGTCAGTAAGCTTTGGCCACAATTTGAGTCCTTCGGCATACAGGGGAAGGTTTTCTTTGGTCCGCTGGTTTGCACGGACGATGGCGGTATTTCTCCCGGAACCACCAAATCCGATATACCGCCTTTCGATGACGGCGATATTGCTCATCCCATGATCCCGGGCCAGATAATAGGCCGTTGCAAGACCATGCAGGCCGCCGCCGACAATGACAGCGTCATAGCTTGACTTAAGGCGTGTCTTTTCCCAGAGCCGTTTCCGTTTTTTGAAAAACATGAAGCGTCCTTTTTTAAATACTCTTCGATCAAAGGAATCGAAGTGAAATCATTCTATTCATGAACTCTGATCCCATATATTATACGCATAAACGAGTGATGATTCAATGGTTAATGGATAGGAACTACAAAGAAATTTCAAAATGAGCGATAAGAAGATGTTTTGCCCCTGGTAAAATTTCTTTAAAATGATCTATCTGCCGCCTCGCGCCTGCTTGAAAACATGAAGGAGGAAAAGGCTGAGGGTGTCTAATATCGAATTCTTTGCACGTTGCCGTTCAAGGATTATCCTATTCGCGAATTGCTATCTCGGCCAATGACTTTCGTATAAACTATCTAAGTATGAGTGATAATTCTTCTCTTATCTTTGTTCCGGCAGATACTGATTTATGAGCTCAAAAGCCCATCTGGGAATGATTGAATTTGCCGATCCAACGCCCCAACATCTTGCGGTCACCCGGCCCCTGACCAATTATCAATCAATTCCAGGTTTCCTATATAAAACATCCGTTTGATTTCATGGGGGAATAGTGTAAGATTGATCTGAAACAAGAGGTGGATGTGAGCTGATTCACGAAAAAAAGCACTTTTTTGAAAATATCTTGATATCAAGTAATATGGAATACGCTATAACTGCTAATTGCTAAAAGCTAATTGCAGTTTTTAGGACTACCCCGGAGAAGGCAGTGGAGGCTGTGAAGGAGGGGGACCTGTTGATCTACGGTGTTGCACCCATCCCGCTTGACACACGAAGTATCCTCGGTCTGGATGTTTTGTCGCCCTGACCACTTTGCCATGATGAAGAAAAAACCGGATAATAATCAGCTAAAGGTGTTCATTTCGAATCGCGATTCGAAATGTGATGAGTGCCAAGAAGAGCTCGGACGTCACGCCTGGGTCGTTTTGAGGGAAGGCAAGGGTGCTGCGTGTCTCACATGCGCGGACCTCGATCATCTCGTATTTCTGCCCTCGGGCGACGCGGCGCTCACTCGTCGTTCTCGTAAACATTCACGGCTTTCCGCCGTGGTTTTGAAATGGAGTCGTGCCCGCAAGCGTTACGAACGGCAGGGGCTTCTTGTGGAGAACGAGGCGCTTGAACGGGCAGAACGAGAATGTGAGGCCGATGCGGAACAGCGGGAGATAAGACGCAGAGAGTCTGCTCTTCGCCGCACTGAACTCGACGAGGTGTACATCAGAAGTTTTGCCGATCGTGTTCGCGAGGTTTATCCCTGCTGCCCACCAGGGCGAGAATCTCTCATTGCAGAACATGCCTGCAGGAAGTACAGTGGCCGAGTTGGTCGCACTGCTGCAGCAAAAGAGTTGGACGAGAAAGCTGTCCGGCTCGCCGTGACTGCTCATGTGAGGCATACGGAAACAAATTATGATGAACTTCTCTCTCATATGTTCGAGAGAAACGACGCTCGTATAACGGTCCGTGATGCGGTTGCGGAAATATTGGAGCTGTGGGAATCAGGGCGTTCCTGATCACGGCTTCCAGAGGCTGGTAAAGGTTTCATTGATAAATATGGGGTAAACGCGGATCCGAGACTGGATTTGCCGGTATGACGAGAGGAGTGGAAGATGAGTATTCTGTTCGAACCGATGGTCATAAAGGGGATGGAACTGAAGAATCGTTTTGTCAGGTCAGCAACCTATGACGGTTACGCAGATCAAACGGGCCGGGTGACGGACGAGCAGATCCGATTTTTTGAAGACCTTGCAAGGGGTGGGGCGGGGCTCATCGTTACGGGTATCTGCCATGTTCACGATTCCGGCCAAACTTCTCCGATCCAGAATTCAGTGGCCGGCGACCACTGTATCCCAGGTCTCAAAAAGCTCTCCACGGCCGTACATAATCTGGGGGCTAAAATCGCAATCCAGCTCTTCCATGCGGGCAGGGAAGGCGCAAGATTTTTAAAGACCAGAAACATGGCGGCCATAGGCCCTTCGTTTGTGCCTGATGATCCGTATTTTGATAAACCTTATCGGTCCATGACCGGGGAGGAAATTTCTGAAGTGGTCAGCGCATTCGGAGATGCTGCAAGAAGGGTGAGAGAGGCCGGTTTTGATGCCGTCCAGGTGCACGGGGCACACGCTTACCTGCTGAGTCAGTTTCTTTCTCCGTACCTGAACCGTCGAAACGATCAGTGGGGGGGAGATCTGGAAAACCGTTTACGCCTGCACCGCGAAATACTCAGAGATATCCGAGCCAAGGCAGGAGAGGATTTCCCCCTGCTCATGAAGCTCGGCGTCCAGGACGGCTTTCCCGGAGGGCTTCAGTTTCATGAGGGGGCATTGGCGGCCCGTTTCCTGGCCGAACGGGGAGTTGACGCCATCGAGATCAGCTCAGGACTGAGGGGGGACAGGTATGAGGGGACCGAGTTCAAAACCAAAATCAACCGCCCCGAGCGTGAAGCCTATTTTCGAGAATGGTGCAAGGCGATAAAAGGGGAGGTGGCTGTGCCGGTCATGATGGTAGGCGGCCTGAGGACATTTGCTCTCATGGAAGAGGTGGTTGAGAGAGGGGAGGCGGATTTTGTCTCATTGTGTCGGCCTTTCATAAGAGAACCGTTCATCGTGAACAAATGGAGGGAAGATACCCATTTCAGGCCGGCCTGTATTTCCTGCAATCAATGCCTTGACACGATTTTTAAAGGAAATCGAGTGCAGTGCATGCAGGAGGCGAAGGGGAAAAAATGAGCCTTTAAAACGGTGTCAAATGCAGAGCTTAAATTCCCCGGCAACTCTTGAACGTTCAGTTTTTTGCCGTAATATCCAGGATTTTTACTGGGTCAGTAAAAGTCTTCCAACCGTGACGCACACCTGCCGGTATAAAATAGGACTCATTGGCGTTTAACGTATTTCGTTCGTTCCCTATGAACATTTCTATTTGACCCGTTAGGACTATCCCACACTGGTCAAATGGGTGTTCATGTCCGGTATCTTCTTTGCCCTGATCTATTTCCATGCACACCATAATCAGGTTCTCTCCTATTTCTGCCTTGCTCATGATCCCAGGTCTGAACATCTCCAATTTTACTGTAGCCAAATTCCAAATACCCATGCTTCTATCCTTTCATGGCAAAGTTCTGAACACATTCGCGCGGTAATATTCCAGTTCATTGATCGATTCCAAGATGTCGCTCAGGGCCAGGTGTGCTTTCTTTTTTTTGAATGGGGGAAGGGTAGGGTACCATCTTTTGGCCAGCTCCTTGATGGAGCTGACATCGATATTTCGATAATGAAAAAATTTCTCCAGGGTTGGCATGTGCTTTACCAGAAAACGGCGATCCTGCCCGATGGTATTCCCGCACATGGGGGAAGCGCCTTCTTTACAATATCGGGAAATGAAGCGTAGGGTTTCTTCTTCGGCGCTTTCACATGTGTAAGGGGATGCCTTGATCCGTTCCATCAGTCCTGATGCCGTGTGATGTTCGAGGCTCCAGGGTTCCATTTGCGAGAGGGTCGAGGAAGGATGGTGGATGGCCATATCGGGTCCTTCTCCAATCACGTTCAACTGATCATCGGTTACCACGGACGCGATTTCCACAATGACATTACGTTCAGGATCCAGGCCGGTCATTTCCAGATCGATCCAGATGAGGTTAGATGTCAATTCCGCCTCCCTGCAAACAGATGAACGGCATCAATCCTCTCTGCCCAGGCGCGCTAATTCAGGCGGCAGTTCACCCAGGACTGCCTGCATGTCATGAACTGTATTAAGCAGGCGCGTTAACATCATGGCTATGCCGATATTTTCTCCAAGAATCAGCAGCGATTCCACATCCCGTTCCGAGATATGCCATGTTTTGTTGTGATAGAGACGAAGAACCCCGACTACCTCCCGGAGGAAAAAAACCGGCATGGAAACCATGGCGGCAATCCCTTCTTTCCTTGCCTGTTCCGGGTACTGGAGTTGTTTCGAAGTCAAGATGTCGTTGATAATGATCGGTTCGCCACTCAATGTGCAACCAACGCTCTGATCGGCGCGGAGCTCCCCTTTGCCCATGTAGGTTGTACTGAGGCCAAAACTTGCGAGTCGTTCCAGCCTTTCTTTTTCCAGATCGAGTACGAAGATGGAACAACCTTTGATTTCAAGGGCCGCTGTCAACAACTGGCTGAGATGATTGAGCATGATCGGCAGATTGGCGGACTCTGCCACCGCCTTTGCGACCACCTTGAAGATGTCTATTGTAATTTTATCCTCGTTTGCCATAGGTACTCCCTCCTGTCTGCAATGTTTTACTGAAGTTGCAGCTGGTCAACAATCAGCCCGTCCCCCGGGTCGTTACGTAATGAATACAATCTCCCTGTTGCGCAGTTCAGAGAGCAGGATGTCGTGAATCCTTCGAGTAAAGGAGCGTGTAGCGCTGCCGGGCTTCTGGGCCGAGACGATCGTATCGTAGTTGCCGGTTTGGGCTGCCCTGACAATCTCAATCCCGATATTCTTTTCCCTTTCCTTGAAAATATAGTGGACCTGTTTTTCCAGGAAGCCGTTTTCAATCAAATCCTGTTTCACCTGTGTTAAATCCTTTTCCTTTTCCCTCACTTCGCCCCACATGGAAGCCATGGTGCTTTTTAATCGTCCCAGTCCCGGATTGGAGTATCCATCAAGTTCGGGCAAAGGCGTGTACACATGAAACAGAGCAACCTTTACCCACTTCTGGCCCGCGTAGTTCCTGATGATATAGTGCAGGGCCTTTTCGTCATAGTCAGAGAAGTTGAATGGCGCCAGAATTCTTTTTCCACCCATTGTCTGCTCCTTATTTACCTGCGGGAGGTCATTTGATGTTTATTGGTTAGGGCCTCAGATCCTTTTTGAGAATTTTCCCCACATTGGTCTTGGGCAGTTCCTCCCTGAACTCGATGATGGTCGGGAGTTTGTAGGCCGCCAGTTTGTCTTTGCAGTAGTTGATGAACTCTTCTTCCGTGCCTGTTTCCCCTTCTTTCAAGACCACAAAAACCTTGACCTGTTCTCCCCTTTTGGGATGGGGAACCCCCAGGGCCGCGGCTTCCATGACCTTGGGATGTTCGTAAAAAACCTCCTCGATATCCCTTGGGTACACATTGAAGCCGCCGGAGATGATCATATCTTTTTTTCGGTCGACAATATAGAAATATCCATCCTCATCCATTTTCCCGATGTCTCCCGTATGGAGCCATCCATCCGTCAGGGTTTCAGCGGTCGCGTCCGGTTTGTTCCAGTAGCCTTTCATGACCTGAGGGCCTTTGACAAGCAGTTCACCGGCTTCCCCTACCGGGAGATCTGTTTCCCCGTCATTCAGGTCGACGATACGGCACAGGGTATCTGATATGGGTAAACCGATGCTTCCCACTTTTCGGTGGCCATTGAAAGGATTGATGTGGGTAACAGGGGAGGATTCCGTCATGCCGAATCCCTCGACGATGACAGACCCCGTCTTTTTTTCAAAGTCCTTTATGACTTCCACCGGCAGGGGTGCGCTTCCGGAAAAGCATCCCTTGATGCTTGTCAGGTCTGCCTGTTCGATCTGCGGATGGTTGAGCAAACCGATGAACATGGTGGGTACGAGCGGAGCAAAGGTGGGCTTGAATTTCGAGATAGTCTCTAACAATGCTTCAGGCTGGGGTTTGGGCACCAGGATGTTTCCCCAGCCGGCGTAGATGGAAAAATTCATGGCCGTTGAGAGTCCGAAGACGTGGAAAAATGGCAAGGCGCCCAGCATGATTTCTTCCCCATCGTTCAACATGGGGAACCATGCTCGAATATGCTGGACCTGTTTGCTCAGGTTTCCATGGGTCAGCATGACGCCCTTTGAAACGCCGGTTGTGCCGCCCGTGTACTGATACATGGCCGTATCTTCAAAGGAAATATTTGCATCCGGTGCATTTCCGGTGCAGCTTGCAAGAACACTTTTCCATCGGTAAACGTCGGGCGCTGATTTGACATCGGCTTTCAGCCCTTTTTTCTTTCCGACAAGGGGAAAAAGCAAATTCTTGGGAAACGGCAGATAATCGCCTATGGAGGTATAGATAATTTGTTTGATGCCGGTTTTGGGCCGCAGGTCAATCATGCGGTTTCCCAGGAGATCCAGCGTAATCAGCAATTTGGCCCCTGAATCGTTAAACTGATGTTCCAGTTCCCTGTCCGTGTAGAGGGGATTATTCATAACCACCGTAGCGCCGATCTTCAAAATAGCGTAATATCCCACCACGCATGGAATGATATTGGGAAGCAGAATGGCCACGCTGTCGCCTTTCTGAATACCTAACTTCGAAAGACACGCGGCAAATCGGTCCACCATTTTCTTTAAGTCCCTGTAGGTTACCTGATATCCCTGAAAAAGGAGCGCCATATTCTCGGGGAATCTTTCCGCGGAACGGTTCAGGAATTCGGGAATACAGGTTTCTTCATAATCCACAAACTCAGGGACACCTTTGTCATAATGGGCCAGCCAGGGTTTATCCGGATACGTCTTTGTTGAGGTCATGAGCTCTCCTTTTTTTAAATCTCTCATAGATATGGTTTCTAAAAAAATACTCATATGATAAGATAAGAGATATGTCAAGAATGAGAATGATTGCACATCTTATTCAACGAAAAAATATATTTTAACACTTTTTTGCAGGGGAGTCCGGGGCAGGGAGAAAAAGGATGCATGAGGATGAGAGTTTGAATGGGGAAATGGAAGAGGCAGTGGAAGAGAAATTAGACGAAGAGGAGAGTTTTGCCGGGATGTTTGAGGCTTACTCCGCGGGCATGAAAGAAGATATTCATGTGGGAGATAAAATCAGGGGAGAAGTGCTTTCTATCGGAAAGGACAGCGTCTTTGTAGATACCGGGACGAAGATCGATGGTTTTGTGGAAAAGCAGGAACTCCTGGATGAGAATGGAGAATTGTCTTTAAAGATTGGTGATTTCGTGGAACTCTATGCGGTTTCCGTGACGGGTGCGGAGATCAGGCTCTCCAAAGCTGTTGCGGGAATTGGCGGCATGGATATTTTGATGGACGCGTTTGAAGAAGAAATCCCGGTGGAAGGAAAAGTCAAGTCCCTGCTCAAAGGCGGTTATGAAGTGGAAGTGCTTCAGCGAAGGGCCTTTTGTCCAATCAGTCAGATAGATTTGAGATATGTTG
The DNA here is from genome assembly GCA_013349725.1 of Deltaproteobacteria bacterium. The sequence goes on from DUZB01000081.1 coordinate 10,030, forward strand.
AAAAACCCGAGGAATATGTGGGCCAAACAACCCAGTTTCTTATTACCGAGTTTGATGAAGAGGCTCGCAACATTGTGGTTTCGAGGCGCAAGCTCTTAAATAAAGAGTTGGAAAAAGAACAGAAAGCTTTCTATGAGGGACTTTCGGTGGGACTCGAAATGGAGGGAAAGGTTACGCAGCTGATGCCCTATGGCGCCTTTATTGAAATTGGTCCCGGTGTGGAAGGGATGGTGCACATTTCTGAACTGGGTTGGTCAAGGGTGGAAAAACCCGACGACATACTCAACATAGGGGATACGGTCCTGGTGAGAGTGCTCGGCCTGGAATCCGGGGAAAAACCGAATCAGATCAAAATCTCACTTTCCATAAAGCAGACCCTGACGGACCCGTGGGAATCGATTGACCGGAAATATCAGGTGGGAGATTCCGTCCGTGGAAAGGTGACCCGTTGTGCGGCGTTCGGCGCCTTTGTGGAGCTTATGCCAGGCGTTGAAGGGCTGGTTCACATCAGCGAAATGAGTTATATGAGACGCGTTTCGAAACCCGAAGATATCGTTACCCCCGGCGATTCCGTTCAGGTTCTGATCAAAGAAGTGGATCAAACAAAAAGGAGAATTTCGTTAAGCCTCAGAGATGTGGCCGGGGACCCATGGGGTGATGTGGAAACAAAATACCGGGTGGGACAGATCATCAAGGGGAAGGTGGAGAAGCGCGAAAAATTCGGGCTTTTTATCAGCCTGGAACCGGGGATTACCGCTCTTCTTCCAAAATCGAAATTCAAGGAGTCGGCCGGATCAGGCGATATGGAGAAATTGAAACCGGGGGATGCCGTTGCTGTGATGATTGAGCGTGTCAATGCAGACGAGCGAAGGATAACGGTTGCGCCGGGTGATGCGGAAAATGTGGATGACTGGCGGTCCTTTGCTTCAAACAAAGGGACTGCCATGAGCTCGCTCGGAGAGAAGCTCCAGCAGGCGCTTCAGACGAAAGACAGAAAGAAAAGTGGACGCAGATGAACGCAGATAAACGCTGATTCAATTCGTTCCGAGGCTCTGCCTGGGAAGGTATCCGTAGATGGATGCGAGGGTTCGGGGGGAGATTCTCAGGCACAGGCCGGCCAGGATGATCTGGTTCCTCAGTGTCGTTTTAAGAGGTCCCAGACGGTCCCATCTTCTGGCGGAAGTGACCGCATCAGCGGGGACTATCCCTATTCGGTATTCTTTTTTGATGCGTTGAACCAGGAAGAGATCCTCTGCAAGGGGCATTTCGGGGAAGCCCCCCACAAAGTCAAAGGTGTTTTTTCTGATAAACAGGGCCTGGTCGCCGTAGGGCATCTTCAGATAGCGTGCTCTTAGATTCGTACCAAACGTGATCAGTTTCATCATTGGCGTATGGCTGTCCGTTTTGAACCGAAACGCACCTAAAGCAACACGGGGATCCATGAATGTATTGAAAATGTGGGTTGGATAACCGGCAGGGAGTCGCGTGTCCGCATGAAGAAACAGGAGAACGCGTCCGGAGGCAACGGATGCCCCAAAGTTCTGCTGCGCTGCTCTCCCCCTCTTGCCGGTCTCTACGCGTGCGCCTGCTTTTCTGGCAATCGCCACGGTGTCGTCCCGGCTTCCCCCATCCACCACAAGGATTTNCGCATCGGCATCAACCGCACTCCCTATCGCCTGCTCTATGTTCTGTCTCTCATTGAGAGTGGGAATAATGACGGACACATAGGGGCTTTTCCACCTTCCG
>DUZB01000082.1 GCA_013349725.1 Deltaproteobacteria bacterium
GACTGCTCCAGGCCGATGGCAGGCTTCCAGCCAACAAGCCGCCCGGCATTTCGAATACTGGGCTTTCGGTGCTCCACGTCCTGATACCCTTCCCCGTAGTAGGACCGGCTCTCCACCTCACGGAATCCGGCAAAGGGAGGAAATTTGGAGCGGAGGGGATGTCTCTCGAACTCTTTCACCAGAAGTTCCGCCAATTGTCGGATGCTGGCCTCGTTTTCCGGGTTGCCGATATTGATAATCTGCCCGTCACAGGCCTTTTTCCTGTTTTCGATAATCCTGTACAGGCATTCCACCCCGTCTGATACGTCGGTAAAACAACGCTTCTGGTTCCCGGAGTCAATGAGCTGAATAGGGGTACCCTCCACGAGATTGAGGATCAGCTGGGTAATGGCCCGGGAACTGCCGATACGGGCCGATGTCAGGCTGTCTAATCTGGGACCGACCCAGTTAAACGGCCTGAAAAGGGTGAATTTCAGTGCCTGTTGCTGCCCGTAAGCCCAGATGACCCTGTCCAGCAGCTGCTTGCAGCAGGAATAGATCCAGCGCTGCATTCGAATGGGCCCAAGGATCAGCCTGGAATGATCTTCGTCGAAATTCTCCTCGTCACACATTCCATAGACCTCGGAGGTAGACGGAAAGATGATGCGTTTCCCATACTTGACGCAGTATCGCACCACCCGAAGGTTTTCTTCAAAATCCAGTTCAAAGACCCGCAGTGGATTTCGCGTATATTCAATGGGCGTGGCAATGGCCACCAAAGGAATAATGATGTCGCATTTTCTGATATGATATTCTATCCATTCACGGTGAATGGAAATATCTCCCTCGTCAAAATGGAACCCGGGACGACCCAGAAGGCGCTCGATATAGTCGGAACGTAGGTCCATCCCGTGTACTTCATAATTTCCACTGTCCAGAAGTCTCTCACTCAAGGCGTTTCCGATGAACCCGTCAACTCCCAAAATCAGCACGCTCTTTTTCCTCTTCGTCCTGATCTCGTTGCTTACACAAGGACCGAATCGAATCCCTTCCACCAGGTTGAGTTCGGAGGCTAACTGCGACCCGCTCATATAAATCCCCCCCTCTCTCTCGCCGAAATTGACCCGAATTGCCCCCTTCCCACAGGCAATCACAAGGGGATCCACGGAAAGAATCTCTCCGGGCCTTTTTGCGGTCCCCGCATCTTCCGCCTCGGAAACACTCCAGAAAAGGCATTTCCTGTCCCCCACATGGGTAAAAGCCCCGGGGAACGGTTCGGTTACGGCCCGGACGAGGTTCCTCACCTGCTCAGAGCTTCCGAACCAGTCGATTTCGCCGTCTGCGGGGCCCCGCCCCCCATAATAGGAGGCCTTTGCGGGGTCCTGGGGCTGACGGGGGGCGGAACCATTGGCGATTTGAGGCAGGATCTCATCTAACATCCCCGACGTGGCGTCGGCCGCCTTTTCATGGAGTGCTTTTGCCGTATCGTTTCTGTCAATGACAATCCTGCGCNGGCAGACAATCTCTCCATCATCCGGCCGGGGAGTCATATAATGAAGCGTCACCCCCGTTTCCTTTTCGCCATTTACCAGCACCCAGTTGATGGGACACCTGCCTCGGTATGCGGGAAGCAGCGAGCCGTGCAGATTGAGGCATCCCCCCGGCGGGATCGCGAGGATGGGGGAACCGACCATATTCCGGTAGTAAAAGGAGAAGAGGACATCGGGATTCATCTCTTTCATCCTCTGCACCCAGATGGGATGGTTGATATCTTCCGGTGCGTATACGGGAATGTCATGGGCCGCTGCAAGCCTGGCAACGGATTCAAACCAGATTTTTTCCTTTGGATCATCGTTATGGGTAAAGACAGCGGCAATTTCAAAACCGTTTCGAAGAAGGGCTCTGATGCCGGCACAACCGATATTGTGATATGCGAGAACAATGGCTTTCATGGAATTTTCCTGTGTGAAGATCTATTTTCAGATCTGGTTTAGAGGTTAAACGGTTTGGGGGACGCGGATTTTCGCAGATAGCCGCAGATGCATGAATATATAGAACATCTTGAAAATCTGCGTTAATCTGCGTCCAAACTCTTTTTCTTAATGCCTATACGCTCTTCCGATCTTCAATAAAATACCTGGGCCGCGCCCTTACATCACTATATATTCGACCGATATACTCCCCTAACAACCCCATGGCCAGAAATTGCGCGCCGACAAAAATAAAGAGAATCGCAAACAGGGTAAATACCCCGGCTGCCGCCCAGCCAGGCCCGTAAATGATTCGCATAATGAGGAGAAATATGCCAAAACCAACCCCCAGCGCCGAGACGAGAGCCCCAAGCACACTCAGGAGCCTCAAGGGAAAAGTCGTCATACTGGTGAGTAGATCGAATTGGAGGTTGACCAGTTTCCAGACGCTGTACTTGGAATCCCCCGCCAGGCGTTCTTCATGGTGGACATCCACCTCCGTGGTGTGCCTGGCGAAACTGTTGGCAAGGACGGGGATGAACGTGCTTCTTTCGTGGCACTGCAGCATGGCTTCCACCACAGAGCGGCGGTAGGCCCTCAGCATGCATCCGTAGTCATGCATGTCAACGCCTGTGGATACCCGCACCATTCGGTTAACAGCCCAGGAACCGGTCCTTCGAAAAAGGCTGTCCTGCCTTGGAACCCTTACGCTGCCCACCACATCGAACCCCTCTTCTGCCTTTTGAACCAGTTTGGGAATCTCCTCGGGCGGGTTTTGAAGATCCGCGTCCAGGGTAACCACAATATCTCCGCGCACCTGGGAAAATCCCGCCATGATGGCGGAGTGCTGCCCATAATTTCTGTTGAGAAGGATCCCGACAATGTTTTTCTCTTCCTGCCTGGAGGCCTCAACAATCATCTCACGAGACCGGTCATGGCTTCCGTCATCAATGAGGATGATTTCAAAAGTCCTTCCCATCTGAGAGCAGACATGGACACAGCGTCTCAAAAGCTCATCAAGGTTCTGTTCTTCATTGTAGACCGGAATCACCACGGAAATTTCCAATTTCCGTTCCATGCCTTCTTCTTGGTTATCGCGCATCAACGCTTCACGCCCTTCAGTCATGCCCCTATCAGAACCTCCTTCATGCCTTCCACCACATCGTCCACATCTTCAAAGGTCATATCCGGAAAAAGTGGAAGAGAACAGATGCGGTCCGAATTCCATTCTGTGTTGGGAAGAGCATCCCTGCCGATCGGCACGTTCTCCTGATAATATTTCTGTTGATGTACCGCCCGAAAGTGAAGCCCCGTGCCGATATTCTTCTCTTTGAGTTTTTCCATGAATACATCACGGGAAATCTTTGTCGTGTCCGTATTAAGACGGATGATGAACAGGCTCCAGGCGTGTCCCGTAGTCTTTTCCGGAATGGAAAGAGGAAGAATTTCTTCCATTTCCGAGAGGAGTTGCAGGTATCTCAATGCAAGTTTTTCCCTTTTTTCGTTGAGCTGAATAATCCGTTCAAGCTGCCCCAGACCCAGCACGGCGCCCATATCGGGCATGTTGTATTTGTACCCCGGTTCCATGACCTGTGCCTGGGGCGAACGTCCCTGAATGTGTCTGTCATACGCATCCACCCCAAGGCCATGAAATTTAAGCCTCCTGATCCGGTCTGCCAGATTTTTATCATCAGAACAGAACATTCCCCCTTCTCCGGTGGTAATGTTTTTGATGGGATGAAAGGAGAAGATGGCTGTCCCTTTGCCGCCCACATGCCTTCCCTTATAAAAAGTCCCAAGGGCATGGGCCGCATCTTCCACGACAGGAACGCCATGACTGTCTGCTATTTCCCCGATAACGTCCATGTCAGCCGCGGCTCCCGCAAAATGAACAGGCACAATTAACCGCGTACGATCCGAAAGAGCCCTCTGTAGGGAATCGGGAACCACCATCAGCGTATCCCGGTCGATATCCACAAAGACCGGTGTCGCCCCTGAAAGAACAATCAGGTTTACGGTGGATACCCATGTCATGGAAGGGGTAATGACCTCGTCCCCCGGGCCGATTTCCAGGGCCTTTAGAACCAGGTGCATTCCGGCGGTGGCCGAAGAAAGGGCCACCGCATCGGGGCACCCCACGTATTGTTTAAAACGATCTTCGAACTCGGATGTCTTCGGGCCGGTGGTAATCCAGCCCGATCGAAGCACCTGGCTAACCGCCTCAATGTCCTCTTCCGTGATGGATGGACGGGAAAACGGCAGAAATTCTTTCCTCATACAGCCCTCGTTAAGTGGTTGAATACTTAATTTGTCAGGATACCAGCTTTTCAATAAAAAGTTCAAGTGATTTCAACGTTTCGGCATGCAATGAAAAAAGTTCCCGGGGATTGGGCGCCCGTTTTTTCATAACCTGTTCCAGTTTTTCGAGACCCCCTGGGAAATCCTCAAGCAGGACAAAGTTGCTCAGGCCGTAATAGGGTTTTAGAACCGGGTTGCAGGTAGAAAGAACGAAACGGTTCCTGGAAAGATAATCAAACAGCTTGGATGGGAAATTTGTCTTGTTCCAGCCAGATGCAGCACTGTTTAAAAGGATGCAAATCTCTATCTTTTCGAAAACCTGTTCAAATCGCGCCGAATCCATCCTTCCCATGAAACAGACGTTCGAGCGACCTTTCGTCGCGTCTATCAATGCCTTTTCCTCTTCCGGATCGGCCTGGCCCGTGATCGTAAGGCGGAAATTCTCCGGCAGATACTGAACATATTGAAGGAGTTCTTCGAACCCGAACGACCCGCTGAAATTCCCGGTAAAAGCAAGCTCTTTCATGGCGCCGGGCTTCCATTCCCTGTTGCTTTCAAGGAGTTCAGTATCCAAAAATCCGTTCACAACCAGCGACGGTTTGTGGTCCTGGCCGTAAATTCTTAGCCTCTCCCTGAGACTCCCGTTGACCAGAAAGAAACCTTCTGTTTCCCTGTATGCCGTCTTTTCAATGTACCGGTAAAGAGAAGACTGGTACCCCTTATCCAGAAAGAGTCCATCCTCGTAATCCATCAGGATGGGCAATCCAAACCATTTTTTTCCCAGGAGTGCAGGCAGGAAGTATTCTTTGTGGTAATTGTAAAAAACGACAAGGTCATATTTTCGAAAATGCCTGCATATCCAATACAGGTTAAATGCCAATCCAACAGGTCTCTTCAAGAAACTCATCCTCCCGAAAAAACCAATGCTGGGGGCATGAATAATGCGGACCTTCCGGGAAATTTTCTCAACAAAGGTCTTGTTTATGCTTTTTGCATAGGAGGTAGAGCATACATCAACGGTGTGCCCCAGGGACTCCAGGGAACGGCAGAGCAACCGGATCTTTTTTCTCCCGGCAAAGGAGATATACTCCCGGTTGTCCCGCCTCTCCAGGCAGGCATCCGTAATAAGGCTTGTAAAGATAAGGATATTCATGATAATTGGGTTCAGAGGNTGACCCTCTGCTCCAATTGAAAGCTGCAATATAAACCGTTGAACTTTGANCTTTGANCTTTGAACATATTAGCGTCTTCCAGCAAGGACGTCAAGCCGATGATTCCAGCGTTTGTTGACCGCAATGCCGCATGGGTTGTTTTTTGTTGCTGTTCTCTTTTTGATGCCCGTCATCTGTTATTACCGTGTGCACCCAGAGGGCGGCGCCCATGAATAAACGCACTGTGTGGACCTTGATCCTTGCGACCTTCGCTCTTCATGCCTGGCCTTTTTTTCTGTGGCTTTCCAACAACGGAACCCATGAAAGTATGTTTGTCCCACCTCCTCAAGACGTAACCGCAAACAGGGAACAACCGTTCCTGAAAGAAAATTTCATCATTCCCGACCAGGGTGATCGCATGGTGCATGTGGCATCCATCTGCGAAATGCCGGAGGGAAAATTTGTTGCAGCCTGGTACGGGGGTACGCGAGAGGGGGCCAAGGATGTGGCCATTTTTCTGTCTTTTCTTGATCCTCGGAAAAAGGGCTCCTGGACCGAACCGGAAGTTGTCGTAGATCGGTCATCCGCATCGATGGAACTGTTCCGATACATCAAGAAGGTGGGCAATCCCGTGGTCTTTTCCGATCCCATGAACCGTCTCTGGATGGTTTTTGTAACGATTCCCTTTGGAGGATGGTCCTGCAGTTCTCTCAACGTGAAGATATCAGACGATGGGGGGAGCACATGGACCAGTGCCCGCAGACTGACCCTGAGCCCTTTCCTGAATATCAGCGAACTTGTCAGGAACAATCCGGTTCCCTTGCAAGACGGCGGATTCGGGGTTCCTATTTATCATGAATTCATTGGCTATTTTCCAGAAATGCTCTGGATCAGGCTTATAAATGAAAGGAACCCGTGTATTGAATACGAGAAAACCAGGATAATCGGCGGTCGGGATTACATTCAACCTGCCGTGGCCGTTTCCGGAGAGCGTTCCGCCTTTGCGTTTTACCGGTGTCGTTCTGAAAAAAGAACGGTGGGTATAGGCAAAACGGTTGACGGCGGGGCCACGTGGTCAGCCGCCGAAAGGCTTGAGCAAGCCAATCCGGATGCTTCTCTGGATGTTATACCCCTCTCCGACAGCCGGTTTCTCATGGCCTATAACGACAGTTTCACCACGCGGGAAAACCTCAAGTTAGCCCTGTCAGGCGATCGCGGAAAAAGCTGGCAGGCGATTGCAACGCTGGAAAATTCGCAGGGGCAGGAATTCTCCTATCCCTATATGATCCGAAGTCGATCGGGGGATATTCATCTGGTATATACGTGGAAAAGAAAACGGATCAAACATGTGGTCTTTAATGAAGCATGGATCCATTTCATGGAAAAATCGTCCATGGAAAAGCTTTTCCTGGAAAAGAGGACGGCCCAATGATTGTAACCGGTTTTTCCTTTCTCTTTCCTTTTCTGCTGATGATGGTGCTGCTTCAAATAGGAAGCCGCCGGCTCCGCCTCAAAACTGTCGGTTGGTGTCCCACCCTTATCTTTCTTCTGATTTCCGCCTGTATCGTCTTCTTCCCGATGAAAGGCCTGCCTCTGGGCCGGTGGCTCTTCAGTTTCAATGCCAATTTCAGCATCACACTGACTGCNCTCCTTTTTTGCCGGGTATTACAGAACGGTTTGGATATCCAACTTCTTCGGCCAACTGATTTCCAGGCTACGTGGATTTTTTCAGCCATCGCCGGTCTTATTCTGTACCCAATGGCCCTGGGTGTGGGACCATTTGACCCCTATGCGACGGGCTGGGGATTCTCCTGGCTGTCTGTAACGGTCCTGGTAGTCACTATCGTACTGGTGGCGTTCCTTAAAAACCGTTTTGCCGTCGTGCTGCTCTTTGCTGTTCTTGCCTGGAACCTCCACCTGCTTGAATCCCGAAACCTCTGGGACTACCTGATAGACCCCTTTGTGACAATATGTTCTCTGATGATACTGACAAAAAAATGTATTGAAGTTCTTCGAAAACGAGCTTCCGGGGCAACCCGATAGAAATGACCCCCCTTCCCGCCGGCTTCTTCCATGGAATGCTTTACATTTGACCCGCTATCGGATAGATTTTCGATACTCATCCGCTTGCAAAAATCTCGGGACGATTTAAAAACAAGTACAAGACCAGGAGAAACATGCGCCGGGAAAAGGCGCTGGATATCTCCATTGTGGTGACCATATACAAATTTGAGAGCCCCTTTTGCATGACCCTTTATACCTATATTATTAAAGAAATATGGCCGAATTTCCTGGCCAGCCTCTTGGTCTTTGTTTTTGTCATGGTGGCAGCCCAGATGCTTTCCATCACGGAATTGATTGTGACCAGCGGGGTAAAGGTTACGCAGGTAGCCGGCATGATTTTTTTCCTCCTGCCCGATATTTTGTCCTTTGCCCTTCCCGCGGTAACACTCATGGCGGTAGTGGTGGCCTTCCTGCGCCTCTCCGCGGACAGTGAAATCATTGCCCTCAAATCCTCCGGCGTAAGCATTTACCAGATGCTTCCACCGGTGGTGATTTTTTCGTTTATGGTCTTCCTGATTGCCCTGTCCATCACGGTATTCGCCGCTCCCTGGGGCAACCGTTCTTTTAAGGATCTTCTTTTCACAATCGCCAAATCCAGGGCCGATCTGGGAATTAAAGAGCGCGTTTTTTCAGAACCGTTTGAAAACGTGGTCATCTATGTAAATAGTTTTTCAAAGCAGGACGGGGTATTACGGGACATCTTTGTAGTTGACAGGAGGGATAATTCCGTTGCAAATACGATTATCGCGGAAGAAGGTCAAATTCTGGTCAACCCTGATGAGCGGATTATCACCCTTTATTTCAAGAAGGGAATCATTTTCCAGGTGGAAGAGAATTTCGAGTCAGCCCGAACCATCAACTTCAACACATACGGCCTGAATATAGGCCTCAAAGATATCATGGCCGGTCTGGAGTCAAGGCAGAAAGCCCCTCACGAATTGGAGGTGCCCGAACTTTTTGAAGAACTGAAAACCGTTCCCCAGGGAGACACAAGACGCAACCGGGTCATGCGGGAATTAGTTGAGAAAGTATCCATTCCCCTGTCGATCATTTTCATGGGAATGATCGGGGTTCCCCTTGGCGCGCAGATACGCATGCGCGGACGAACCGCCGGGATCAGCATCAGTCTAATTGTGTTTTCCGCTTACTACCTGTTTCTCACGGCCATCAGGAGCATCTGTTCCAGTGGAATGATCTCTCCCGCATTCGGGGTGTGGCTGCCCGATGTTTTTCTTATTCTTGCCTGCATAGTTCTCCTTCGCCGGGCTTCCAGAGAACGATCCACCTTTTATTTTCCCCGGTTTCGATTTCAAAAGAAGACGATATCATGAAATGGTCCTATTTTTTTCTCCCATTCGCGCTGGGGTGTGTATTTGCACTGGTTCTGACACCCTTGACAAAACGCCTTGCCAAAAAGACCGGGATGGTGGCCATCCCCAAGGACAATCGCTGGCACCGGCGGGAAACACCCCTTCTGGGAGGAGTCAGCATCTTCTGCTCTATGATGGCGGCGTGGTTTCTTGGCGCCTGGGTCTCGGGCCTTGCCGCTTTCCCTGATGCGTACCTTCTCCTGCTGTTATGCGCGGGAGGAATTTTCGCGCTGGGCCTTGCAGATGATATCCTGAATATGGACCCGCAACATAAGCTGGCGGGACAGATCATCATTACTTCATTGCTCCTTTTTTTCGGTTTTCGATTAGATTGGACCCAATACCAGACCATCAACCTCTTTTTTTCAATCCTCTGGATCGTGGGCATTACCAACGCGTTCAATCTGTTGGACAACATGGACGGCCTTTCATCCGGAGTGGCTTTTATTTCCGGGGCTTTTCTTCTTGTTTTCTGCTTTTTCGACGGAAATCCGGGACCATTGGATCAGCCTTTTTACCTTACCCTGGGCGCCTTTTTAGGGGCTATCCTGGGTTTTCTGGTTTTCAATTTCAATCCGGCCTCCATATTCATGGGGGATGCAGGCAGCCTGTTCATGGGCTTTACCCTGGCCTGCCTGACCATATCGGGGAGTTCCAGGCATACCGGAGGAACCGGATTTTTCAATCTGGCCTCCATTATCTCAATCCCGATACTCATCCTTTTTATTCCAATCCTGGATACCGGCTTTGTCAGCATCATGCGGAAGCTGTTTCGAAGACGGATTTCCCAAGGGGGGCGCGATCACTCTTCTCACCGACTGGTGGCCATCGGATTCAGTGAAAAAAAAGCCGTCCTGATCCTGTACGCTTTTTCCGTCACTTCGGGCCTTATGGCACTCCTGATCAACCGCCTTGCCGCCGGGACGGCTATCGTCATTGTCATCTTGTACCTCCTGTTCATCCTGTTTTTCTGGATCTATCTCGCCCGAGTCAAGGTCTATTCGGAAAAACCGATCATCGATTACGAAGGCGCCAGGGGGATTACGACAATTCTCCTTCAGATAACTTACAGAAGAAGAGTATTTGAAGTACTGCTCGACCTGGTGCTCATCACGATTGCCTACTACACCGGCTATCTTCTCAGATTTGAGGGGACAATCGGTCCCAACTTTGATTTTTTTCTGAATTCCCTTCCGGTGGTCATTGCCTGCCAGGTTCTGTTCTTCTATATTTTCGGAGTGTATCGGGGGGTATGGGAAGATACGAGCATCAGGGATCTGATCGTGTACGGCAAAGCCATAACGGCCGGCACGGTTGTTCCTATCCTGATCCTGCTTTTCATGTACCGATTTCAAAGCTTTTCAAGGGCTGTTTTCGTCATTTACTGGGGGCTGATGATCCTTATGGTGTCCCTGTCCCGGCTTTCTTTCCGTCTCCTTGATGAAGGAATCCGAAAAGGAAACCGGGTGGGGAACCGGGTCCTGGTATATGGGGCAGGACTTGGAGGACAGATGACCATGCGGGAAATTGAAACCAACAAGGGTCTGGAAATGATTCTTGCCGGCTTCATGGATGACAATCCCTCACTGAAAAAAAGAAAGATTCGCGGCTATCCTGTTTTCGGTGGCATGGCAGACCTGAGAGAGGTGATTGAAAAACGGCAGATCAAGGAGATCATTATCTCCTTCAGGGAAAAAAGCGCTGAAAAGAAAACGGAAATTCGAAATCTCTGCAGCGATATGGGAATCGACGTGAAGATCAAGGAAATGAAGCTGCACATTGAATAGCGAAATCACGAAGCGCTGTCCTCCTCAACAATCAGTTTCTTTTGTTGTCGAGCCAGTTTCTGCTTATCCGCCACTTTATCGGATTCATCCATAATCTCCCTCCCCAGGATTTCCTCAAGAACATCCTCAAGGGATATGAGGCCCGACAGGCCTCCATACTCGTCAATGACTACAAAAAGATGCTGTTTTAATTCCAGAAATTCCATAAGTACGCTGTTCAAACGGGCTGTTTCCACCACAAAATGAACCGGTCCCATGAGGTCGCCAAGAGTGTAGTCTTTTTTTCCGTGGGCCACAGCAATAAGGATTTCTTTTGTCAACGCTATCCCGATGATATCTTCCTGGTTTTCACCGTAAACGGGGACTCGGCTGTGTTCCCATCTTCCCGTTACCTCGATAGCTTCCTCGACCGTGAGTTTCCTGCTGAGAGAGAAAACAACCGTCCGGGGCGTCATCACATCTTTGGCTCTCTTTTCATGGAGCGTGAGGATTCTTTCAATCGCAAGCTTCTGATAAGGCTTAATATCCCCGCTTCGCTGGCTCAGATGAGCCATGGCCTGAATCTCTTTCGCTGTAATGGATTCTTCCTGATGCCCCTTGCTGATAATGCGCGTGACGAGGCCGATGAGCCAGATGAAAGGCGTCATGATCCAGACCAGTCCTTTTAAAGGATAGGCCACAAACCCGACAAGAGAGCGACCATACATCACCCCCACAGTCTTGGGGATAATTTCCGAAAGGACAAGGATCGCTAATGTAAAGAAGGCCGAAAAATAGATCAGCCATTCCTTCCCTAAAACAACGGTCGCAGCCGCCCCCGCGAACGCGGCCCCCGCTGTATTGGCGATGGTATTGAGACTCAGAATGGCCGCTATGGGCCTGTCCACGTTGCGTCGCAGATTTTTCAATATGGCGCCGCCCGGCCGTTTTTCCTGAACCATCACCTCAAGTTGCCTCCTTGGAACCGAATAAAGAACGGATTCAAAAAGAGAGCATATGGCGGATATCAGGATGGCAAAGCTCACTGCAAGGATTAATTCTATCATTCTTCACAACCCTTCCATTTCATTGGTTCCGGAGCAGATTTCCGGTTTGTTTTTCAGGGAATTTCAGTTTCACGGCCGTGTTTCC
>DUZB01000083.1 GCA_013349725.1 Deltaproteobacteria bacterium
GTAATCATAATCTTACTCTTTTACAGCCTATTTTAGAGCTGCCCGATTAAGATTACGATTAAGATTATGAGTAAGAAAATAAATCTAATGGACTACGTTAGAACCAATCCCGTTCTTCCAATTCCCGCCCTTTACCTTAAAGTTGAACACTTGATAAACTTGAACGTATAATATGTTTATTTCACATGCTTATTTCCCAAATCAACGACTCAACCACTGAACTATTTGGCGAGGTCTGTTCTTGGGGCGGCAGGTCTTTTAAAGTCCCCTTTTCGCAATTTGTATCTTGTCATCAGCTTGTGGAGCTGCCTGGTCGTGATTCCGGCCGCCGCCGCGGAATCACTGATTTTTCCATTTTTCTGTGCCAGCAGCTCCCTGAGATACCGTTTTTCAATATCCGCTATGCTCTTGCGCCTCACTTCTGCCAGGGTCATCTCCGCGCGAAAAGAAATACCCGGGGAAGTGGCTTGAAATTCAAAGAGCTCATTTGGAAAGTTATCCTGTGTGAGCATGGAATTGGTCTCCAGGATATATGCCCTCTCCACGAGGTTTTCCATCTCTCGGATATTGCCCGGCCATGAATAGTTTTCAAACGCCTTCATCACCTGTGGATGAATGCCGTTAATTTCTTTGGAATAGTATTTATTCATTTTTTTCAGGAATACATCGAAAAGATGGGGAATATCCTCTAAGCGATCTCTCAGGGGCGGGATTTCCAGAGGGAAAACATTCAGCCGGAAAAAAAGGTCTTTTCTGAACTGGCCCAGTTCACACATCTGCTTCAGGTCCATGTTTGTCGCTGCAATGATTCGAACATCGGTTCTGGAAGTTTCTTCTCCTCCAACCCGTTGAAACGTCGAATCCTGCAGTACCTGGAGAAGTTTGATCTGAGCCGGGGGAGTGAGGGTGCCTATCTCGTCTAAAAAGATGGTCCCCCCGCTTGCAATCTCAAATTTCCCCAGTTTTCTTCGAACCGCCCCCGTGAACGCGCCTTTTTCATGGCCGAAAAGTTCACTTTCCAGAAGGGTGTCCGGGATGGCGCCGCAATGTACGCTGATGAACTGGGCGCCCCGCCTGTTGCTGTGCTGATGTATGAGATTGGCTACGACGCCTTTGCCTGTTCCCGTCTCTCCGGTGAGCAGAACCGTGCTCCTGGTTGGAGCCACAGACCTTACTTTTTCGTAGACTTTTTTCATCAGGAGGTTGTCGGTCCGGATGATTTCAAGGGATGTGGCATCCCAGAAATGGTCTCGCAAATAGTCCAGTTCCGACCTGAAAAGGAGGGAGGCATGGACGTTGTTCAATACGAATCTGGTTTCCTCCGGATCAATGGGATAGGTGAGATACGTGCTGGCGCCGGCTTTTACCGCCAGTAATGCTTCTTTGATGGTTTCCTGGGCCGACAGGATAATGATCCCGACAGCCGGATTCAATTTCCAGAAAGACCTTAGTACGTCCTTGTATTCCCCGGGTTGTCCGTCTATCCACAACTCTTCAAGATCAATGAAGATGAAGTCATGCTGTCTTTTGCCAAGCATTTGCAGGGTTTCTTTTCCTGACGAGTTGTCAACCCGGCATTCCGGTTCCAGAGACGCGCGGATGGCATGGATGACATCCAGGGATTTGGTCACGACGAGGATGGTTTTCATTTTCTTCCGTCCACGGCTATTTTACCTTGCTTCCCGAAACGGTTTCGGAATCGGGCGTCAGCAAATGAAGCCCTGCGTTGTCTCCTGCCGCTAAAACCATGCCGTGGGATTCAACTCCCATCAGTTTGACAGGTTCAAGGTTAGCCACCAGGAGGACCTGTTTTCCAGCCAATGCTTCTCTGTCATAATGTCCCTTGAGGCCGGCCACCACGGTTCTTTCCTCACCCAGATCGACGGTCAGTTGAAAGAGCTTCTTGGAACCCGGAATTTCTTCAGCTTTTGTTATGGTTCCGACCCGCAGGTCCATTTTCTGAAAGTCTTCGTAAGATATGAAGGGCTTTTGCTCCGTTATTGATGCCTTCCCCTTCTCATTTTTATCGGGATCAGGGTCCTTCTGCCTGGCATTTTTTTCCTTCTTTTCTTCCGATTTTCTATCTTCAATGCGGGGGAAAAGAGCAGGGGCCAGGGAAACCGGCCCTGCAGGTTTTTCCCTGCCCCAAGCCTTCAGGTCTTCGAAGGAAAGTGCAACCCCCTTTCTTTTCATGCTCAGCTGGTCCTGAATTTTTTCCGATGTCTCGGGTATGAAAGGCCACAGAAGAGAGGCCACAATTCTCAAGGTTTCGTATATATGGAAAATAACCGTTTCAAGCCTTGTTCTGTCTGTCTTTGCCAGGACCCATGGCGCCATGGAATCGATATATTTGTTCAGTTTCCCAATGACTTCCCAAACAGCCATCAGCGCTTTGTGAAGCCCCATTTCACCCATCAGGCGCCCATATTCATCGATGACGTCAAGGGCGCTTTTTTTCAGCTCTTCATCCTCCTCTTTCATCGGTCCGGGTTCCGGCAAGACTCCCTCGAAATATTTCTGCATCATGGTCAGGCTTCTGCTTACCAGATTCCCTAAATCATTGGCTAAATCCGCATTCAAGCGGGCAACCATCGCCTGTTCGCTGAATTCTGAATCAAGCCCGAAGACCATGTCCCTGAGGAGAAAATACCGAAAGGCATCGAGGCCGTATATGTCCACAAGATCAAGAGGTTTGACCACGTTGCCCAGGGATTTGGACATCTTCCCGTGGCTCATGTTCCAGTATCCGTGGACATTGAGGTTCCGGTACAGTTCAATCCCCGCGGATTTGAGCATGCATGGCCAATAGATGCCGTGGGGTTTCAGGATGTCCTTGGCAATAATGTGCTGGGCTACAGGCCAGAATTTCTTGAAGGAGTCTCCGTCGGGATAGCCGATACCGGATATGTAATTGATCAGGGCGTCAAACCAGACATAAGTCACAAAATTTTCATCAAAGGGCAGGGTAATCCCCCAGGTAAGCCTGGATTTTGGTCTGGAGATGCAGAGATCTTCCAGGGGTTCACTGAGAAAGGAGAGTACCTCATTGCGGTATCTTTCAGGTCTTATGAAATCCGGATGCTCTTTTATGTGTTTGATGAGCCAATCCTGGTACTTGCTCATTCTAAAGAAATAGTTGGCTTCCCGAATGACTTTCAATTTCGTGTCATGATCCGGGCATTTTCCATCTACCAACTCCTTTTCCGTATAAAAACGTTCACATCCCACACAGTAAAGGCCTTCATACTCACTGAAATAGATGTCTCCTTTGTCTTTCACCAAGGTCAGAATCCGGCTCACGGCCTCTTTGTGAAGCACTTCCGTCGTCCTGATGAACCGGTCGTAGGAGATATTCAATTTTGGCCAGAGATCCCTGAACATGGCGCTGATTCTGTCCACATAGGTCTTTGGAGACTGCCCCAGGCTCCTGGCGGCCTCTACAATCTTATCTCCATGCTCATCCGTGCCTGTAAGGAAAAATGTTTCTTCCCCCGAAAGCCGATGAAAGCGATTCAGCACATCCGCTACAATCGTTGTGTAGGCATGGCCTATGTGGGGTTCAGCATTTACATAATAGATCGGTGTTGTGATAAAAAACGGATTTTTTGATGGCACTACCGGGTACTCCTTCTCTTTTTCCTTTTGGGTGTTTTAGGTCTTTCAGTGGGGGGCCTGTATTGTGTTTCAAGGGCGCTTGCCGGTGTTTCCATCTCCTCTCCTGAATCGAGAAAAACGGTGATTTCTTCCTTGAGGATATTTCGACGGATGACTTTGCCCTCGCCCTTCTGTGTCTTTACTCTCTGCCCGATTTTTGGAATTTTTCGGGATGTCTCATCGTAATAGTCATATTCATAGGTCAGGCAGCACATAAGCCTGCCGCACATCCCTGAAATTTTACTGGGGTTCAGGGAGATGTTCTGCATTTTTGCCATTTTGATGGTTACCGGCGCAAACGCTTTCAGGTGTGAGGAACAGCAGAGGCATTTACCGCATACGCCAATCCCGCCAACCATCTTTGCCTGGTGTCGCACTCCGATCTGCCTCATTTCAATCTTGGTCCTGAATTGTCCCACCAGATCTTTTACGAGCTCCCGAAAATCCACCCGCCCATCGGCTGTGAAAAAAATGACAATTTTACTGCCGTCAAATCGCCGTTCCACCGATACGAGACTCATGGGGATCGATTTCTCACGGACTTTGTGATAACAGTAATTGAAGACTTTTTCTTCCAGTTGACAGCCCTTGTCGTATCTTTCAACCTCTTCTTTCGTGGCAAGGCGGAATATCTTCTTGAGTTTACGATCGGGTCCGTCTTCAGTTTTTATCTGTGGTTCGGTGGAGACACAACCGATGGCTGGACCCTCCTCGGTGACAACCATCACCTTGTCGCCCTTTTTGAGAACGAAGTGACCGCTGGCAAAATCATACACATTCCCACGATTTCTGAACTGGATGCCGACAATTTTGCTCATAAACCTGTCCTTTTTTCCCCTTCTGTTCCGACGCCCCGCAAGACATCCTTTAAACGCAATACAAGATTTTCCATGACCAACGACGAATTTCTCATCCTTTTGATTTCCCAGGCTGCCCGATCGACCATGAGAATGCATTCAACAATATTATGTACCATATAACGTCCCGCAACATTTTTCAACGGTTCTTGAAAGTCCACATTTACAAGCATTCTCATGGGGCCGCCGGCAGAAATGACCAAAAAATCCCGATAGCATGTCTTCCAGATTTCCATCAGGGTCAGCAAACTGTTTTCCCTGTCACCAGAAGTTCCCTGTCGATTTTTTGCCAGGGTTGCCAGGTCAAAAGCCAGCGAGACGGCGTCTGCCCTGGTCATATCGTGCAGGGCCAATAGGTGTGAAATCCATCCCCGCCTCTTTTCCTTGAAATCCGTTTCCAGCATTTCAACAGCCATGCCGGGACTTCCCTGACATATATGTCCTATAATCCGGGCTTCGGACTCCGGCAGCCCTTTCGCTTCCATGAGCCAGCCACACACTTCTTCAAAAGGGATGGGTTGGAACGATAATCTCTGGCAACGTGAAACAATGGTCGGAAGGAGGTCAATCGGTTCCGTGGTATTCAAAATCAGAATGTTTCCGGATGGCGGTTCTTCCAGGGTTTTCAGGAAGGCGTTTGCCGCTTCGCCGGTCATGGCTTCGGCCTTTCGAATAATGCTTACCCGGAAACGGGCAACCGGAGAGAAGGCAAGTTGCCTGTTCAGCTCCCGAATCTGTTCTATCCTGACGTTCTGCCCGTCGGGTGCAAGACAAAAAAAATCAGGGGAATTCCCGCTGAGCATCTGTCGGCAGGCAGGGCATTGTCCGCATCCTTCAAGACCGCTGGAAACCCGGCAGTTCAGGGCCATGGAGAGGGCCATGGCCATCATGGTTTTTCCAACCCCCGCGATTCCGGTAAAAAGATACGCATGGGGCATCTTTTCGCGGGACATGACCTGTTTAAGGAATCGCTTGGCTTTGTTTTGACCAATTATCCGGGAAAAAAGCATGACGTGTTTGTCCCTTCCGGCAGGAACGGCCTTATGTGGCTGAATATGATTTCCTGAAGTTCGTCCACATTCAAGACTCCATCCACAACGATAAAACGTTCCGGGTTTTTTCTGGCAATGGAAAGGTACCCTTGTCTTACGGATACATGGAAATGGCGCTTTTCTTTTTCAAAACGATCCTGTCCCTGTTCGCCGCAACCCTCATTTCTTTTCAGGGCTCGCGCTAATCCCACCTCTACAGGACAATCGATCAGGAAGGTAAGACCCGGGAGGATCCCGCG
The DNA here is from genome assembly GCA_013349725.1 of Deltaproteobacteria bacterium. The sequence continues at coordinate 5,803 of DUZB01000083.1, forward strand.
AGAAGCCATTTGATTCAGCAGGTCCACCGTCTGCATGTCCTGCCCCCTGGCATACCCCTGGTAAGCAGTGGTTGCATCAGAAAAACGGTCGCATACGACCCATTTTCCCGCATTCAGGGCGGGTTTGATGAGTTTTTCCACATGGATTGCCCTGTCTGCCTCATACAGGAGCAGTTCTGCAAGAGGTGGCAGATCATGGTTTCGGGCGTCAAGAAGAATATGCCGTATACCGATGCCTATTTCCGTTCCCCCGGGTTCCATGGTGAGGATGGATGGAATATTCAGAAATGCCAGACGTTCAACGAGCAGTCTCGCCTGGGTAGATTTTCCACATCCTTCTATGCCTTCAAATGTAATAAACAAAGTACCCACCTTTCACCCCGTCCATTTGAGACGACGTTTTATTCTTGTGGGAATATAGGAGACAAACCTGGATGGGTCAAGGCATTTTCTCTCGGTTTTCCCTGTTCTGAAGAAATTCATCTTGAGTATGGGGCAGGATTTCCCTATGATGTTCAAAAATAGAAAGTAGAGTAAAAATCTGATGATGCCAAACGAAGAAAATCAGGGCCCAGGGGTTTTTACCGTCAGCGGGCTGACGGAAGCCATCAAAGAGGCCCTTGAAAAACGGTTTGAATTTGTCTGGGTTGAAGGAGAAATATCCAATTTCCGAAAACCTGTTTCCGGGCACTTTTATATGGTGATCAAAGATGAGAAGGCCCAGCTCAAGGCGGTGATGTTTCGGATGCAGGCACGGTATCTCAAATTCACGCCCGAGGATGGAATGAAAGTTCTCGTTCAGGGCAGGCTCGGCATCTATGCGCCCAGAGGCGAATATCAGATCGTTCTGGATTATATGGAGCCGGTCGGCATCGGGGCCCTGGCCATGGCTTTTGATCAGGTAAAGAGGAAGCTCTCCGCCCAAGGGGTTTTTGACCGGGAAATCAAGAAACCTCTTCCTTTTCTTCCCAAGAGAATCGCTGTAATTACATCCCCCACGGGGGCGGCTATCAGGGATTTTCTGAAAGTAATTCGCAGAAGATTTGCCAATATGGAGATTATTGTTGTTCCTGTCAGGGTGCAGGGAGAACAGGCCTGTCAGGATATGGTGGAAGCCCTTGATCTGGTCAATCGCGATCTGAAGGTCGATGTCATTGTATTGACTCGAGGGGGTGGTTCCCTTGAAGATCTTTGGGCGTTCAACCAGGAGGAACTTGCCTATGCCATCAGGAGATCGCTCGTTCCGGTGGTTTCGGCCGTCGGTCATGAAATCGATTTGTCGATTTCCGATCTGGCCGCCGATTTCCGGGCAGCCACCCCTTCGGTTGCCGCTGAAATACTGGTTCAGGAAAAAGAAGCCCTCCAAAACAGGGTGGATACTCTTCAGACAAGGCTTAAAACCACCATGGTTCTGAAAATGGGGATGCTGCAGGACCGGCTCAATTCCCTTCAAGAGAGGATGAAAAGTCCCAGAAAAAAAATCCAGGACCAACTGCTTCGCGTGGATGATTTGTACTTTCGCCTGATGCGTCTGATGAGGCAGTCGATTCAATTTAAAAAACAGGGGCTTTCTGCCGAGACGCGAGCGTTGCGTCTGCATTCCCCGGCCATGAGGGTTGCTTCCATGAGGCAGATGCTTGTTTTTCAGCAGGTTTCTTTGTCACGGGCGATCCGTCAACGTCTGGCCGATCTGAAGATGGAGAGGTCGCTTTTGGAGAAAAGGATAAACGATTTGAGTCCTCTTGCCATCCTTGATCGCGGATACAGCATCACCAGTAAATTGCCCGATAAAACGATACTGAAAGAGGCGGGAGGTGTCGGAAAGGGAGATACAATCCATGTGCTTCTGGCAAGAGGGGGATTAACCTGCGTGGTAGAAGGAAAAGACGTAACGGAGAAGGAGACTGGATGAATCTAAATATCTTCAAAAATATGGAAGCGCCGGAACTTCAAAAATATATTGAATTTCTCCTCTGGCATTACCGGGTAATGGATGCTTTCTGGTTTATCAAAGTGGGGGAGCGTTTTGATCAGGAGACTGCGGAACAGCTCAATGAACAGGTGTGGGGACGGGTGGCGGGCATGGCCGCAAGAGATCTCCTTGCGCGATTCAACATCGAAGAACCCGGGCTGAAAGGGTTTGTAAAAGCGCTGCAATTTTTTCCCTGGTGTATTCTTGTGGGGTATGAGATTGAGGAAAGGGAGAACGAAGTCTTGATCTCCGTTCCGTCGTGTCCTACCCAGGAAGCAAGGTTAAAACGAGGGCTTGGAGAATTTGTCTGTAAAGAGATGCACAGAGGGGAATTTGAAGGTTTTGCGAAGGTCGTGGACGATCGCATCCGGACCGAGTGCCTTTTCGCCCCACCGGACCCTCATCCAAAAGAGATGTTCTGCAGATGGCGATTCTCTTTGAAAGACGGCCTTTGCTGACACCAGGATACCACTATGTTTCTACTGAAAAAGATTATCGCCCCTTTTCTTCTTCCACTGCCATTCTGCCTGCTTATTTCTTTTCTGGGGCTTTTCCTCCTGTGGCGAGGCAGAATGAAGACCACCGGAAAAGTCCTTGTGACCGTGGGGCTGGTCCTTCTGACTGTGTTCAGCTATTTTCCTGTTTCACGGGTGATGAATGCCCCTTTGAACGGCAGATACGAGGCCTTTTTCGGTGGGTCCGGCAGTCGTCAGATTCCGGAAAACAGGAAGAAGGTAGCATATGTGGTGGTTTTAGGGGGCGGCCACAACTCCCATTCTTCTATTCCTGTTCCCGGCAGGTTGTCAGGGGATTCCCTCATCCGTCTGCTTGAAGGCATTCGCATCTACCGGCTGAACCCCGGAAGCAAACTGGTCCTCTCGGGAGGAGGGGCGTATGACCCCGTTCCCGAAGCGCAGGGGATGGCGGATGTGGCCCGTTTTGTGGGAGTGAATTCCGACGATCTGATCCTCGAAAAGACCTCCCTCGACACAAAAGATCAGGCTCGGATAGTTAAAACTATCGTCGGAGATCGCCCCTTTGTCCTGGTGACATCCGCAACGCATCTTCCCAGGTCCATGGCCCTTTTCAGGAAAATGGGAATGGCGCCGGTCCCGGGACCGGCCGGTCCCACCTGCAGAGCGGCACAACCCCTGACCTCGGGCGATTTTTTTCCGGACTCCAACGCCCTGGATAACTCTTCCCGCGCCCTGCACGAATATGTGGGACTGCTCTGGGCAAAAATGAGAGGGCAGATCTGAAAAACAGAGAAAAGCGACCCCTTATGATGAATAAATCCTTTTTCAAAATAGGTGCTGTTTCAAGAACGGCAAGGCTCAAGTTTGTCCTTCTTGCCGCCTTTATCCTTTCTGGAATCCTGGTGTTCCGTTTCACCGGATTGAAAGAGATGGTGACCCCGGAAGTCCTGGGACGTCTCCTTGAGGCATGTGGCCTGTGGGCGCCTGCGGCATTCATTGCCTTTGAAGCGGTGGCCATATGCCTCTTTGTCCCGGCCAGCATCCTGATTGTTCTGGCGGCAACGCTTTTCGGAGTGTCCTGGGGGTTTTTCTGCGGATGGATGGGGGCCGTGGCCGGCGCCTGTCTGGCATTTGCTGTTGGAAGGTCGCTGGGAAGGGACTTCGTTGCATCCATGATTGGAGGAAGGCTGGAGAAATACGATAACGCCATAGAAACCAACGGGTTCGTGACGGTTCTTTACGTGAGGCTTCTCAATTGCCCTTTTACGCCCATGAACTACGGTTTCAGCATTACCCGGGTCCGTTTCAGGGATTATTTCCTGGGGACGGGCCTGGGGGCGCCTGTTTCCATTTTTGTTATCACTTTTTTGAGTGCAACGTTGAAAAATGTTTGGTCTTCTGGTAAATGGGAGAAACTTGTTTCATTGGAGGTCTTTTTTGCCCTGGCGCTTTTCGTTTTTTCATTCTTTATTCCCTTCATTCTTAAAAGGATAAAAGCCGGGAGAAAGATAAAAATATAATTCGATAGTAAGGAAAGGAGCTTGAGATAAAATGACATCGAAACTGGACGAGTTGAGTGTAAATACCATCCGAATGCTTTCGGCGGATGCTGTTCAGAAGGCAAATTCAGGCCATCCCGGTATGCCCATGGGCGCGGCATCCATGGCCTATGTCCTGTGGACGCGGTTTTTGAAACACAACCCCGGAAATCCAAAATGGCAGGACAGGGATCGGTTCGTCCTTTCCGCGGGCCATGGTTCCATGCTTCTTTACAGCCTTCTCCATCTGACAGGATATGACCTGAGCTTAGATGATCTGAAAGGGTTCCGCCAGTGGGGGAGCAGAACAGCCGGTCACCCGGAATACGGTCTGACTCCGGGGGTGGAAATTACGACGGGACCTCTCGGTCAGGGGTTTGCGAGCGGGGTGGGGATGGCCCTGGCGGAACAGTTTCTGTCTGCCAGGTTTAACCGGCCGGGATTGGATATCGTCAACCATTTCACCTATGGAATTGTCAGTGATGGGGACCTGATGGAAGGGGTGAGTCATGAGGCCGCTTCCCTGGCGGGTCATCTGGCTTTGGGTAAGCTCATCTATCTTTATGACGACAACCGGATTACCATTGAAGGCAGCACGGATATCGCTTTTACGGAAGATCGAAGCCAGCGGTTTCGAGCCTACAACTGGCATGTTCAGGAAGTTGCGGACGGCAACGATCTTGAAGCGATCGAAAACGCCATCCATGAGGCGCGTGCAGAAACGAAAAGACCATCGCTTATTGCGGTAAGGACACACATAGGATTCGGCAGTCCCAACAAGCAGGACAAGGCGTCTGCCCACGGGGAACCTCTGGGGCCGGATGAACTGGTATTGACAAAAGAAAAACTCGGATGGCCCGTTGACAGGCCTTTTTTTGTGCCCGATGAAGTGCGGGAACATTTCGCCGCGGCCGTTGAAAAAGGGATCCGGGAAGAGGATGCGTGGAAGGCGCGTTTCCATGCGTACGCAGAACAGGAGCCGGATATGGCTGCCGAATGGGACCGTTTCATGAAGGGGGTCCTGCCGGCTGAATGGGACAGCGAGATACCGGTTTTTCCCCCGGATGCAAAAGGAATGGCAAGCCGGGTGGCCTCCGGGAAAGTCCTCAACGCCATTGCCCAAAAAGTACACAATCTCATGGGTGGTTCCGCTGACCTTGCTCCCTCAAACAAAACGGAAATCGTGGGTGAAACGGATTTTCAACCCGGGTCCTGCAAGGGACGTAACCTTCGTTTTGGTGTTCGGGAACATGGCATGGGCGCCATCCTGAACGGCATGGCCCTTCACGGGGGCATCATTCCCTACGGGGGCACCTTTCTCATCTTCTGCGACTACATGCGTCCGGCCATACGACTTGCCGCCCTCATGGGATTGAAGGTGATTTATGTTTTTACCCATGACAGCATAGGGCTTGGTGAGGACGGCCCCACGCATCAACCCGTTGAACAGCTTGCCTCCCTGCGGGCCATTCCCAACCTCACCCTGCTCCGGCCCTGTGACGGCAATGAAACCGCTGAGGCCTGGAAACTGGCCCTCGCCCTGGCCGGAGGTCCCGTGGCTCTCGCTCTTACAAGACAGGGGCTCCCAACCCTTGACAGAACACAGTACGCGTCCGCATCCAATGTGAGGAAGGGCGCCTACATCCTGAAAGATTTTGGAAACAGAACGCCTGATCTGATTCTCATCTCTACCGGGTCGGAAATCCATATTACGCTTGCTGCCGCAACAGTTCTCTCGGAGAAGGGAAAAGCCGTGCGCGTGGTCAGTATGCCATCCTGGGAGCTTTTTGACAAACAAACGGCAAAATACAAATTACAGGTATTGCCCCCGGAAATCAAGGCCCGCATCTCTATCGAGGCGGGATCTTCCATGGGGTGGCACAGATTTGTGGGAGAGGCGGGGGG
>DUZB01000084.1 GCA_013349725.1 Deltaproteobacteria bacterium
CTTGAATATTCTCGATCCCTTTTGGGATAATTTCCCCGGTAGCCCTAAACACCGCTTCAAAAGGCGTCAGGTTGAGCAGCTCAGGATGGTGAAGATAACTGAACTCTTCATGTATCTCAGTGTTCTGCAGATCAATTTCCAGACTTTTGGCAAACCAATTTTCTGTATAGCGGATTATCAACTCATCTGTCCATTTTCCTTCTGGACTGAAAAACATCCAAACGATTTTTGTTAATTCGTCGATGCATTCCTCCATGGTACTGTAGGCATAATCAGCCAAGTGACTACCGTCATCAAAAACTTCTATTCCAGCATGTTCAATGCCCGGCAGGGAAGCATGCATGATTTTTTGATGATCTTCCAAATCGCTGATAATCAATGAATATGCATTTCTTTCCCATGCTTTTGGTCCGAAGTATTGAATCTCTGCATCTTCGATGACCGGAATGTTTTTGAATGCACTTGGCGTCATCAGCACGGCACAGGTTTCTGGGGGTAGATCCAGTTTTTCTTTGATATCGAGATAGAATTCCCATTCTTCTTGACTTTCGATCTGCATCGCCAACAATTGCCCTGGCCGTTCGATAGTATGTTTCTCAACCACCAGAAGCATGGCTTCTAAAGTAGCCTGCCATCCAGCTTCAAAAGGGTCTCTGCCGGCTTTTTCTCGAACCTCTGCTTTATCAAATATTTTCTTTGCAGATTGCTCTATTGATTTCAGATTTTTGTCCATGTCTGCCATCTTTTCCGTGGTTTCTTTGAAATCCAAACATAATCGGCCAGGCGGGTCTTTATTCTAATAGCTCTCATAGCACATCTTCTCCATTTTGAACAGAGCAACTCTCTGGTCTCCGGCCCATAATATCCTTGACAAAAAGACCCGTCAAATGTAGCCGTTCTAATGCTGACAAAAATCCAATTCCATGGGAGCCTTAATGATGTGGGTCATCGATATACGGCATTGGCTTGACGACACAAAGACCGGTCCAGCAGCACCCCAATTGAAATCAAAGGTGAAAAAAATCACTGAAATCATTACCTTCTTAACGTCGGAATTGATGGACATGCCGGTTGATTCTCCGCCCAAGTGTTGGCGAAGGCCGAAAAGAAAACCATGTACAGGTCTTTTAGACGTCTTTCTCGACCAGGAAACCGGCCAGATCGTATGGTTTTGCGAGGTATGTGGAGATGAAGGAGCAATATCAGGATGGGAAGGCCTGATTTGGGATATGACGGATGCCGATATGAGCGAAAACATCCATTGACTTGCCGTGGCTTTGCATTTTGAATAATGAAGTTTAAAAAAATGTAGCTTTGGTTTTTCAAAATTCGGAGGGCAATATGACGCGGGTTATTATTGAAACCAGGGCAACTATTAACTTGTCCCCTTTTTGATCATCCTCACTTCAATCCCGTGGAAGATATTTGCATCCGAGACTCAAATAAATTACAATGAAAATATATGTTGATAAAAATCAGCCAACACCAGCAGAGCTGGTGGTTTAATGCAACGCAATTATTATGGTTAGCAAAAAATATGGGCATCGCAAAAACGGAAAATTATTTAAATGGAAACACAAGACTACGATCACATTCTTGAAATCAGAAACCTGAAGATCAAAGACTATGGGGATATCCAAATTATCATGGACCAGGCCTACAAGGGCATGGGCGGGGCCTGGACCCTGGATGAATTCAAAACCCTTTTGGCCCTTTTTCCCGAAGGTCAGATTTGTATCGAGGACAAGGGCCGAGTGGTGGCCGGCGCCTTGGTATTGATCATCGATTACAACAATTTGGAGCATGATCATTCCTACGAGGACATCGTGTCGGAGGGCCGTTTCGAGGGTCATGATCCGGACGGGGATTATCTCTACGGCATCGATCTGTTTGTTGATCAAGATTACCGAGCCATGCGTCTGGGCCGCCGCCTTTATGATGCCAGAAAAAACCTATGTGAGGAATTGAATCTCAAAGGCATGATCGTGGGGGGCCGCATTCCCAATTACGCACAGTATGCCAAGGATCTGACCCCCATGGAATACATAGATAGAGTTCGGAAACGGGAAATCGTCGACCAGGTTCTGACTTTTCAACTGGCCAATGACTTTCATCCCAAACGGGCGATTCTGAATTATAACCCTGAAGACAGTAAATCCAGAAGCTATGCCGTATGGCTGGAGTGGAATAACATTTTTTACCAGGCCAAGAAAAAATTCATATGGGGCCGAAAATCTAATGTGCGCTTAGGAGCAGTTCAATGGCAGATGCGTATTTTTGAGTCTTTTGAGGATCTGCTGCAGCAAGTGGAGTTTTTTGTGGATACCGTGGCCGGGTACAAAGCAGATCTGGTATTGTTCCCGGAACTTTTCAACGCCCCACTCTTATCCCAATTCGATCAACAAGACCCGCCTAAGGCTATGCGGTCTCTGGCGAGCTACACAGATCGACTGAGAGACGAAATGCTGCAAATGGCTGTCAGATACAACATCAACATCGTAACCGGCAGCCTGCCCCTTTATGAGAACCAACAGCTCTATAATGTCTCCATCTTATGCCGTCGAGACGGAACCTGGGATATGCAGTATAAACTGCATATCACACCGGATGAGAGAGAATATTGGGGGTTGCAGGGCGGCCGAGAACTCAAGGTCTTTGACACAGATATCGGTAAAATCGGCATTTTGATCTGCTATGATGTAGAATTTCCTGAACTGTCCCGTATCTTGGCGGAAAAAGGCATGAAAATACTGCTGGTGCCATTTTGGACGGATACCAAAAACGGTTATTTGCGGATTCGGCGATGCGCCCAGGCCAGGGCCATCGAAAACGAATGTTATGTGGCCATATCCGGCAGCGTGGGCAACCTGCCCAAGGTAGAGAACATGGATATTCAATATTCTCAGTCCGCCATCTTTACACCGTCTGATTTTGCCTTTCCTCATGACGCGATAGCTGCAGAAACCACCCCCAACACGGAAATGACACTAATCGCGGATATTGATCTGAATCTACTAAAAGAACTTCGAAAACACGGCACCGTCCGCAACCTGGAAAACCGTCGTAAGGATCTGTATCAAATCACCTGGTTGGCTTGAAATACTTCCATTATTGAACGTTTTTATCGGGCCGGACCATATTCAAGCAACGGTCGGCCGTTTGTCGCCGATGCCGGCCACACCGTATAATGGCAGAAACTCTATTTTTTGCTCGGGTAAATTTTTGTGTGGTCCGCCGTAAAGCACCAAACCCCGGGGACAATGGGGATATTTTTCAAGCATGAGGTGAAGGCTTCGCAAACTCCCTCCGGCTCCCGATTTAACCTCCACGGGGTAAATCCTTCCTTCACGGACGGTGAGATAATCCACCTCGGCATTGCTGCCGCGGGCGTCCCGCGCCCAGTAGAACAATTCCGAACTATGCCAGGCCAGAAGCTCCTGGGCAACAAATTGTTCCGCCAGTTTTCCGCGATACATGGCCAAGAGGTTCTCCTGCTTCAATTCCAATTCCACCGGCACCTGGCAGAGTCGCTGCAGGAGACCTATGTCCAACATGGCGCCCTTGAATTTCTTTGGGTTGGCGGTTGCCCCCAGCGGCAGACCGGACGGATCGCAGGCGGGGATTTTATGAATCAGTTTCGCCTTGACCAGCAGGTCAAACGCCTTGCGATTGGTTTGTCCCGAATGGCCATCATTAAGCCTGGCATATTTCAACTGTTCGCCGACACTTTTTGCCACGTTCAGGAAAACCGCATCGAGGCACAGTGCATCAATGCGTGGCATATATTTGGAAAAGTCATCACGATATGAGTCCAGAATTTCCGATTGAACCCGGAAGGTTTCAACCATTGAACCGGAGTCGCGATAGGTTTTGATACATTCAGGCATGCCGCCCACGAAAAAATAGTTCCGCAATTCGTTAAGGATCATCTCTTGGACCGTTTTATCCACGTCTGCCGGAGAGAGAAGCGCATATTCGGCCATGGGTTCCCTGCCCATGGCAAGAAGGAATTCGTGGAAGGTCATGGGATGCATGGGCAGATATTGCACGCGACCCACAGGGATGGAGATCTCGCCAAAGGCAAACTCCAGCAATGAACCCGCGGCAACAACGTGAAGTTCCGGCATCTGTTCATAAAAATAGAGCAATGCCATGATGGCTCTCGGGCAGGCCTGAATTTCATCCAAGAAAACAAGGGTCTTGCCGGGCGTAATGCGACCTGTCGCCAGTTCCAGATAACTCAGGATTGTCCGGGGTTCAAGATTTCCGGCAAAATGGACATGCAGGTCCCGGCGCTTTTCCAGATCGATCTTGACAAGGCCTTCGAATTGCCCGGCCAGGACATTCTCCACAAGCCAGGTCTTTCCCACCTGGCGTGCCCCGCGAATAATCAACGGTTTGCGGCGTGGTGAATCTTTCCAGGAGATCACCTGTTTTTCTACCCATCGTTTCATGAAAAAATGCCTTCCCGCAAATTATTGACTATGAAACAGTCAGCTGAATAAATATCAATTCGACCATCAATGTAGAAAGTCAATGGTTTTTCGCATATTTTATAGTAGAAAGTCAATGGTTTTTTATATCAGAGAGTGCGAAGTCCCGATGGAAGACACAATGCCCGCCGGTTTTACCAGAGGAACTTTATCCAAGATGCGGCAGCAAAAAAGACCTTATGGCGCCATCCTTCCAAACGATTGCTGATATCGTCAAACCCGCTGTGACGAAGTTCCAGGCGTTGTTTTCCCTGGGCGGTCTGTTTCAATATGTCGTGAAAGAATTTGGGGGCAAGCCTGAGAAGCCTTCCGGCAGTCCAGGCGTCCCGTCCCATGGCCCGTAACATTTTTCCCGAATCGTATCCTCGCTCCAGCATAGCCCTTGCGTAAGGCCTGATGACCTCCAGGATGCTGGCATCGCTCCCCAGAATTTTACCCAGCGATTCGGTTTGAATAAAGGTTTTCAGGAGAAGCAACAGATTCTGTGGCAGCCGGATCACCTGGTCGTAAACGTCCACCACGGAAATTGTCTGAAGCGTTCGTCCATAAAAAGGTTCACTCATCTCTTTGAGATCGTTTCGAAAGGCCCGCAGGTCGTGAACCTCTTCATCAATGATGCCTGCATCCAGCAGGGACTCCATGACCAGGTCGTAATCATGCTCGGCATACCCCAGAAATAAGCGGGCGATCTGGAGCATCAACTCTTCGTCCAGATGAGCGGTAATGCCAAAATCTACAAGGCCGACGCGGCCGTCGGGCATCACGATGGTATTGCCCGGGTGGGGGTCGGCATGCACAAAACCGAATTCCATCAGTTGCCGGGACAGGCTGCGCAGGCCGATCATGGCAATCCCTTTGGGATCAATGCCCATTTTCCTGATGGCAGCTACCTGGTTTACCTTGACGCCCGGGATAAATTCCATCACCAGAATCGATTTGGTGGTCAGTTCCCAGTAAACCCCGGGGATGCATATTTCCTGAATATGTTTGTAAAAACGGGAAAATTTTTCAATGCTGCCGGCCTCGATGTGCATATCCAGTTCGTTAAAGACCGACCTCTCGAACTCCTTGACCACATTTTTCGCACCGATGACCCGGGCCAGTTCAAAGGTCTGTTCGAACTTGCCGGCCATATAATACATCACCCGGATATCGCTGCGGATCAGTTTGGCAATTCCCGGACGTACCACCTTAACCGCCACCAGTTCGCCGGTATGGAGTTCAGCTTTATAGACCTGGGCAATGGAGGCGGAGGCGATGGCATTCTCGTCAAACCATTTGAAGGCACGGTTCAACGGTCGACCGAGTTGATCTTCGATGAAAGGGTTGATCGTTTTGAAGGGATGCGGAGGAACCTGATCCTGGAGCTTCTGAAGTTCCTCGATGTATTCCGGAGGGAACAGATCCGCGCGAACGCTCATGAGCTGTCCGAGCTTGATGAAGCTGGGGCCCAGCTCTGTCAGCATGCGCCGCAATCGGCGGGGGGAGGGCAGCACTATGGAAGGGCGATTGCCAGGACGCTTTTCAACTTTTGTGGGACGTTTGACCAGACCGTCAGCCACCATGCCAAAGCCGTTTCGCACCAGCACCCGGATGATGCCGGCAGAAACTAAACGGGCAAAAAACCCCTTTTCCTGAGAAACGACTTTAGTGAATACTGACCTGTTTGTCAAGATCGAACCAGACGCCTCTGAGAGAACCACATGGCCGGGAGATATGTATTTGATTCTGAAAGCATTCCATCAGAATAAGAAAGAAAAAGCAAAGAAAATTTCCCGAGAATTTCTGAGAACCTCGTCGCGATGGGAGCCCATGGAATTTACCTTGACCGGGTTCCTGTATTACCGTACATTTGTTTCAAACAAAAAGAAAGGAGCGTCCCCATGATGAAACTGGAGTTTATCGAAGCAAGAGACCTGCCGGATGCATGGTTCCAGTGTGTCTACCGTCTCCTTGACCAGGGAAATACCTATGTGATCGACAGAGGGAGCTACGAAGGACAGCAGAGGCTCGAATTCGACTATGTGACCATCCACATCAGGTATCCGGGGGTCCGCCCCCTTCTGCCCGATATCCCCCCCTCACTTGGAATCCCGAATCCCGTGGCCGACGGATATCTGGAAGAATATCTGCCCTACTTAATGACTGCTGCGAAACAGCCCGGTGAAGATTATACCTATGGGCAATACCTGGAACCACAGATCGCCGAAGTTATCCGTATGTACAAGGAAGGCGGGTTCGGGACCAATCAGGCATTTATGACCGTTGGCGATCCCCTCTCTATTTATTTGGGCGATCCCCCGTGCCTTCGGAGTATCGATACCCGCATAAAGGGTGGAAAACTGCATTTTGTCGTATATTTCAGATCGTGGGATCTCTGGAACGGGTTCCCGGCAAATCTGGGGGCCATTCAGATGTTAAAGGAATATATGGCGGATAGCATCGGCGTAGAGGATGGAGAGATTATTGCTTCGAGCAAGGGACTTCATCTGTATGATTACGTGTGGGAACTGGCCAAGCTCAGGACCATGCGCGTCGATTCTCCAGGGAAAAAGTGAGTGCAAGGCCTGAATGAAAGCGGATATCAAAGGATGGGATGTTCAGGAAGCGGAAGAGTGGGCCGTCAAAGCGGGTCTGGAACCTTACAGGGGCAGACAGATTCGCCACTGGCTGCTGGTAAAACTCGTGGGATCTTCCGAGGAAATGAGCAATATCCCGAAAGAGATAAGGGACCTTGCAGAAAAAGAATTGCTGTTGAATCCCTTGAAAACCGTCAGAACGGAGCAGTCTGAAGATGGCACCGTGAAATTTCTTTTCGAATTAGCGGACGGTCCTTTCATTGAATCGGTACTGATCCCGGAACGGGATCATGTAACGCTGTGTATATCCTCACAGGCCGGTTGTGCTATGGGTTGCCGCTTCTGCCTTACCGGCAGGCAGGGCTTGAAAAGGAACCTGAGCGCTTCGGAAATTATCGAACAGGTCATTCAGGTCAAAAGAACGCTTGACCAGCCGGAACAGCTGCGAAATATTGTGCTGATGGGGATGGGGGAACCTCTTGCCAATTACGAAGCGGTTGTAAGGTCCCTGAAGAACCTCATCAGCCAGGATGGGATGAACTTCTCCAACCGAAAAATTACCGTTTCCACCTGTGGACTTGTGCCGCAAATGAAAAGATTGGGCATGGACATTTCGGTCAACCTGGCAGTTTCCCTGAATGCCGCGGACAATGAAACCAGAAATGCCCTGATGCCCGTGAACAAGAAATATCCGTTGGAAAGCCTGATGGCCGCGTGCCGGGAGTTTTCTCTGCCTAACAGGAGGATGATTACCTTTGAATATATCCTCATCAAGGGGAAGAACGACAGGGACCAGGACATAGAAAACCTCTGCCGCCTGCTTTCCGGTCTTCGGGCAAAGATCAACCTTATTGCCTTTAACCCGCATCCAGGTTCGAATATGGCGCCGCCGTCCATGGAAAGGATTCTTCGGTTTCAGGAGATGCTTGCCGAAAAAAATTTCACCGTGATCCTGAGAAAAAGCAAAGGGAGTGATATCTCCGCTGCCTGCGGGCAGTTGAGCGGCAGGTATTCTGAGAGTCTCGCTTGAACAGCTAAATTGAACCGCAAAGGCGCGAAGGACGCGAAGGTTTTTTGGCTTTTTCCTGATCGGGGCGACCGATCAGGAAAATGGCCGCCATCTTTTGGGTATTGGGTCTCAGGGGATCATTTACCGATAGTCCAAAGTGCCCGAAGGGCTGATTGGTTTATCGAATCGTCCGTTCCGATTCGATAAAAAATAAGATCTTGGCGGTCTTTGCGTCTTGAGCGAAGCGGGCGGTAAAGAGTTGCTGGGAATCTGGTTTGGGAAGTTTATGTCTCGATCTGTCTCACCTTTTACCAAGCCAGCGGGGTTGTTTGTGTGAAACCGACTTTTGGTTTCAAATTCAGGGAATCCATTTTGTTACAAGGTCTTTCTTGTTGCTGCTCATGTCGAGTTTTTTCTTGCGCTCGACAGATGTTAACTGCTACAAAACGGGAGCATCCGCAGTTTCTGACCGATATTGTCACGATGAGACTGCCGTACGATTTCTTGGACAAAATGAAGTCTGAGAAGGTCAAATTTAGCCAAAACAGTCGGTCTCATTTGTCCGTTTCTGGCTTTGAAACCATCTTGCCAGAAACTGCGGATGCACCCTACAAAACCAAGTTTTTTTCAGCAATTCTAATTTTGACAAATCATCTCTGTGGGAGCGGCTTTCCAGCCGCGAAAAATCGTGGCAAAATGCCACTCACACAGTATTTTTTGATAAAGTCGACTCTATAATGAGAATTGCTGAGTTTTTTTACCCATTTTATTGTAGAAGGAAATTGCATGCAATGATTGAACTTAATTTTTCGAAAGGGCGGGGGCTTCTACCTGCAATAGTTCAGGAACAGACATCCGGTAAGGTCCTGATGCTGGCTTATATTAATGAAGAATCGTGGAAAAAGACGCTTGAAACCGGAGAAGCCCATTACTGGAGTCGATCCCGCCAGGAGATCTGGCATAAAGGTGGGACATCGGGGCATGTCCAGAAGATCAAGGAAATTTATGCTGACTGCGATGATGATACGGTTCTATTCAAAGTGGAGCAGGTGGGAGGCGCGGCATGCCATACTGGACGTGAAACATGCTTTCACAAAAAAGTGGAAAGAGACGGTCGCCTGATCATCGTGGGAGAAATGCTGTTTGACCCGAAAGAGGTATATGGAAAATGAAAAAACTAAAGTTCGGAATACCGAAGGGAAGTCTTCAAAATGCCACCATCAAACTTTTTGAGAAATCGGGGTGGAAAATAAACGTCAATGGGAGAAGTTACTTTCCGGATATCAATGACGAAGAGATCGAATGTGCTATCTGTCGCGCACAGGAGATGTCCAGGTATGTGGAAAGCGGAACACTGGACGCGGGTCTTACCGGAAAAGACTGGATAGAAGAAAACGAATCGGACGTGGTCCTGGTGGATGACCTGGTATATTCAAAGGTGAGTCAGAATCCGGCCCGTTGGGTTCTGGCTGTGCTTGCCGGTTCTGAAATTCAAAGGATAGAAGACCTCGAGGGAAAGAAAATTTCCACGGAACTGGTTAACTTCACCCGAAGATTTTTCGAAGAAAGAAATGTGAATGTCAAAGTGGAGTTTTCGTGGGGAGCTACAGAGGCCAAGGTCGTCTCAGGCCTTGCGGACGCCATTGTGGAGGTGACCGAGACGGGAAGTACCATAAAAGCTCATGGATTGAAGATTATCCAGGATCTGATGATGACGAATACCCAGTTGATTGCCAACCGCGAAGCCTATGAAGACCCGTGGAAGAGGGCGAAAATCGGGCAGATTACTCTGCTTCTGAAAGGGGCGCTCAGGGCGGAAAATATGGTGGCTTTGAAAATGAATGTGGAGCAGATCAATATGCCTGAGATCATCGGACTGCTGCCCAGTCTCAATGCCCCCACCGTGGCGTCTTTATACAATTCAGACTGGCTTTCTGTAGAAACGGTGGTTGACGCAAGGGTTGTAAGGGACCTGATCCCCAGGCTCATAAACGCAGGGGCACAGGGTATTATCGAGTATTCTTTGAACAAAGTCATCTGAGGATACCAGTGTCATGGGAAGAGTAACGAAAAGGGCCGGTAATATCCCTCCGTTTATCGTGATGGAGATCCTTGAAAAGGCCCATGAACTTGAAAAAGCGGGACGGAATATTGTGCACATGGAAGTCGGTGAGCCTGATTTCCGTACCCCAACCTGTATATGCGATGCGGCGATCGAGGCCATTGCCAGGGGAGAAACCCATTACACCCACAGCCTTGGAATCATTGAGCTGAGAGAAGCGATCTGTGATACCTATTACCAGCAGTATGGTGTGACCGTTACGCCTGATCGCGTCATTGTCACTTTGGGTACTTCGCCGGCGCTTTTCATGCTTTTTTCAGCGCTCCTGGAAGCAGGGGATGAAATTATCATGTCTGATCCCCACTATCCCTGCTATCCCAATTTTGCTGAATTTCTGGGCGCCAGGGCCGTCACTGTGAAAGCGGAAGAAAAGGACGCTTTTCAACTGGAGCCCGATCTTATCAAGGAGAGTATGGGGCCTCGAACGAGGGCGGTTATCATTAATTCTCCGGCAAATCCCACAGGGAATCTTCTTTCCTCCGACCGGATGGAGGCGATTGCCGAAATCGGTCTACCTGTCGTCTCTGATGAGATATACCACGGTCTTGTCTATGGAGAAAAAGAGCATTCTATCCTGGAATATACGGAGAACGCCTTCGTGCTGAACGGGTTTTCCAAGCTTTTTGCCATGACCGGTTGGAGGCTCGGATACATCATTGCTCCGCCCGATTTTATTCGGCCCCTGCAGAAAATACAGCAGAATTTTTTTATTTCTGCCGGCAGTATATCCCAGTGGGCAGGTGTTGCGGCCCTTACCAAGGCTCAAGAAGATGTCAGGTTAATGAAAGAGACCTATGACGAGCGGCGCAGGTACATGATCAAGCGGGTCAGAGAACTGGGATTCGGTCTTCCGGTGGAGCCTTCCGGCGCGTTTTACATGCTTGTGAATGCGAAACACATCTCTCTAAATTCCTATGAGCTGGCCTTTGATATCCTTGAAAAAGCAGGTGTCGGGGTTTCTCCGGGGGTCGATTTCGGAAAGAACGCGGAAGGTTTTCTGCGGTTTTCCTACGCAAATTCCCTCGATAACATCAAGGAGGGGCTGGATCGCATTGAAGAGTATTTGCGCTCCTTTTAGCTCAAAAATCTTTGCGTCTTTGCGCCTTTGCGTGAGACCTTCTTTGCTCCTTGGAAATGCCAAACAGCAGGAAGTTATAGGCATGTCGGAATGCTCAAAATTATGATTGTTGATGAGGCATCCTTCATTTACCGGTTTACACTTTTTTCCGAAATGGGATCTATTATCGGGTTGAAAATCGGATGTCGAAACTGGAAATCGGATGCCGAAACTGGAAACTTGAAACTGGATAATGAACCAGAACTATTGTGCTTTTTCCAGTTTCCAGTTTCCAGTTTCTCTGCTAAACAGCAAAAAAACAAAGTGTAAACTACTTTCCGGCTTTGGTGAAGGATGCCGATTATTGCCTATAAAACTTCAATGGCGTAGTGAAGGTTCAATATCACGTAAAAGGTGATGAT
>DUZB01000085.1 GCA_013349725.1 Deltaproteobacteria bacterium
GGCATGTAATTTTCCCAGCAGATAACGGCGCCGATCTTCCCCAGATCCGTCTCAAATACCGGGAGAGTGGACCCATCGCCGAAGCCCCATACGAGACGTTCCGAAGCGGTCGGCATGAGTTTCCGGTGTTTTCCCATCAACAGGCCATTCGGGTCGAAAAAAAGGATGGTGCAGTAGAGGGTTCCCTGCTCCCTTTCAATGACGCCGATAACAAGAGTTACACTATTTTCCCTGGCGGCTTCTCCCAGGGCGGTTACAGCGGGACCGGGAACATCCACGGCGCTGTCCCAATATCTTCTGAAGTCCTCCCGTCCTTCGGGCAGGCGCATCCCGATCCGTGCGCCAAAGTCCAGGCCCTTGGGGTAACCGGGAATAAATGCCTCGGGGAAAAGGACCAGTTGCGTCTTTTTCTCGGCGGCTCGGGCAACCAGGGAACAGGCCTTCTCAATAGATTTTTCACGGTCAAATACCACGGAACCGGCTTGTACGATGGCAACGCTTACAGAATGCATGGGATTCCTCCTAAGGCATGAAGAAAAATATTTTGGAGTTGTTGTGATTCTCCCTTGAAAAAAATTAGGGGTAGTTGGACTCCGATACTTGAAACTGGAAACTTGAAACTTGGGAAAGAAACGGCCATCCTTATGCGTACCAAGTTTCAAATTTCAAGTTTCTTGACATGTCACGGGATAAATCTCTTAGGAGATCCCATATCTCAAATCCCCAAAACACTATCTTATGATCTATATCTTACAGCGCCACAAGTTCGATATTCCCCCACGTTGCCATTCGGTCTCCTACGATGACAACTCCCCCTGTAATTCCTCCGATCTGGTCCGCCCAGTCATTCACATGGTTGAGATGCGCCTTTTTTTTCACCCTGTTCCCGAGAGACGTTGCGGCCGCATCGGCCAGCGCTGCAGAGGGGGAAAGAAGACAGACCACATCCGTTACCCCCATGCTGAGCGAATGACCTACCGTCGCTGATGAAGAACATATTCCCGTGGGCATTTGATCCGAATGGATCTGTATCCCGATTTTTTCACTGAATGGGGATTCACCGGCAAAAATGGAGACCGTAACCGATCTATTTTCCTTGAGGAAGATATCCCCCCCATTTTCCACAATGATCTGCTCACTAAAGGTCAAAAGCCCTTCTCCAACGTATTGCGCTATGGCGCCCGCAACTGCCGCCATGGGTCCCACCCCGGCTTTTCCCGTAACCCGCTGCATCTCCTTTATCAGAGACGGAGCAAAAGGATCTACCACAAGGGGCGTAAGGGAAGTCAGGAAAAGCGGGTGCGACCGAATGTAGGTCTCAATCTGATGCCTGGCCTGGTGTACGAAGTTTCGTGCCTCTGTTTCCAGGGTGGTTTCCGCACAGATCCAAAGGTCTGTTTCCTTGACCGAAACCTGAAAGGAGCAAAGATCTTTCCTGGAGATTCTCTGCCTGTAGGTTCGTTCAGAGTGCAATTCACTGCTCATGAGGCTATAGCCGTCTTTTCCGACAAAAATTTCTTGTATTTCAAGTAAAGCGTCGAGATGGAATCGCAAAAGGGAAGGGAGCTGCAAACCGTTCTGCATCAGGCAGGAAAAATAAAAATGGCCTCCCGGAATGTCGTTATTCTCTCCCGCATTAATCTTCCCTCCTAAGGTTTAAGACTATTGGAAGAAAAGATGCACGCACACCCGAGAAGCCAAAACAATGCAAATTAAGGAATGTTCCTGAAAATCTTGCACAGTCTAATGAATCATGGCCAATTCGGATGCAAAAACCTTGCCAGCTTTACATAATATTATTTTAGCTTACTTTTGGCTTATGTATCGCATTCAGGCAAAATGTATATGCTAACCAGGGTGTGAAAAAGAAACACTTTGTGAAAAAAAAACACAGTTAAATAACCCTGACGCCTTCGTATTTTTCTGCAAGGGTTTTGTCGAGGCCCCCTCTGTCGTTCTTTACGGCAAGAGGAACGTAGTTAAGAATATCACCGGCTGTGATGCCGTCTTCACCAAGGTCTGCAGCTGCCAGGTCTCCGGCTAATCCGTGAATAAACACCCCCTTCACCACGGCATCGTGCAGATTCAGTCCCAGTCCAAACATGGCGGGTATAACGCCCGCAAGAACATCCCCCGAGCCCGCAGTAGCCATCCCGGAATTTCCGGAAAGGTTGATGAATACCGATTTATCCGGAAATCCGATGAGGGAATGGGCGCCTTTAAGCACAATTGCCGCATTCAGTCTGGCGGATGTTTCCTGCAGGACTTCAATCCGATTCTCATCAATGGTTTTTTTTTCAAGTCCTGTAAGACGGCTCATCTCTCCTAAGTGGGGCGTTAAAACCGTTTTGCCTTTTCTCTTTTTCAACAGGTCCGGAACCTCGCAGATGGCGGTGATTCCATCCCCGTCAATCAGCAGAGGTTTTTCCACATGGCCTGCAATTTCCCGGATCAGTTTCTGGGTTTCGCTGTTCAGGGATAATCCCGGTCCCAGAACTACCATATCCATTTTCTGCGCAATATGAAGAAGGCTGTCCCTGTTTTCGAAGGCAATAGTATGCGCCTCCGTTTCTTTCTGAGGGAGAAAGACGATCTCGCTTCCCCTGCCTGCGATAAAAGGGGTGATGGATGCCGGGGCCGCAAGCCTTGAATATCCGCCGCCGGCTTTCAAAAAGGAAAGAGCGGAAAAATAGGGTGCGCCTAAATAGTTGGCAGCGCCGGCTATGAAGAGGGCCTGACCGGTGCTTCCCTTGTGAGCGCTGCTGTCTCTCTTCGGTAGGAGAATAGGTGGGGATATGGCAACTTTCAGATTTTCATCATTGATAAGGGCCGGGGGAAAAGAGATGTGCGTGACGTACTGTTTGCCGCAGAAATCATATCCGGGAAACAAGATATTACCCAGTTTCGGAAGGCCGAAAGTGACGGTAAAATCAGCCCGTATGCATTCCCCCAGGATTTTTCCCGTATCGCCCGCTATTCCTGATGGGATATCGGCGCTCACCACGGGTCTCCGGCTCCCGTTGATGAGTTGAATCACATCCCGGTACATTCCCTCCACGGGGCGGGCAAGCCCTGTTCCGAATATGGCATCGATAACGACGTCGCTGTGATAAAGAGCCGTTTTTATGGATTCTGCAGAATGGATTTCCTGAACTGGTATGGAAAGGCGAGCGACGATATCGAGATTAAGCGCGGCAGCGCCCCTGTATCTGCTCCCATCTCCTAAAATGACCACCCTGACAGGGGCGCCATTAGAGAAGAGCTTCCTTGCCACGACAAAACCATCTCCGCCGTTATTGCCAAGGCCGCAAAAGATGATGAACTTCTTTCCAACGATCCCTATTTCATTTCTGATAACGGAACAGACCCCTTCTCCCGCATTCTCCATCAGGATTTCTTCAGGAATGCCGAAGCGAACCATGGCGGAACTGTCCATGGCCCTCATTTCACTGACATTACTTACCTTCATCGGCACCCGTCTTTTGCGTATTTACTTTATCTTCAAAAACCCGAGCATCTAATGCTTCCTGCGATCTGCAATCGCCCTTCCAGTACACCTGCTCGATTTTATCGTTTTTTCCCACTTCAAAGTAGGTCATGCAATAATCCATCGATTCCACGGGTTGTCCGTAGACGTTTTTGGCCTGAACTTCGGGCAGCGCTTTCCGGGGGTCCATACGGGGCGGATATTCGATCAGCGCGGAATGGGCCAAGGGATTCAAAGTGTATTCATCCCTGGTTTCCACATACACAAACACCTGCTTGCCGTTCTTGCTGTCAAAGGTCCTTCCCGGATATCCCCAGGATTTAATGAGGACTTGCGAATCGGCGTTTACGTATCTTTCACAGAGTTGTGAATAGCCTTTCGGCGTGGGGAGGATAAGGCTTCCGGCACAGGCCGTAATGAAGAGCATTGCGGCAACGAAAATAAAAAGGGATAACCATTTCAAGGCTTTCATTGTTGCTCCTTATGTCACTGCACAAAAAGATATGGTTTGACTGTACACTGTTGGTTTTCCAAAATTTCAGGGAGTTCATATTAGACTTGTGTGATGAGTAATGTCAATACGCTATTGCGATTTTCAGCGATACTTCCACTCTGTGGCGAAACGTAGTTGTTCATTGGCGCCCACAGCGCACAAGATGGTATGAATCGTAAGGACTTTTTAGTTTGTATTGGGTCGGAAAAAACGGTAAACTCAAATTTGATGAATTCGTAAAAAGTCCGCTGGGCCGTCACTCCCGCGAAGCTTGTCCTCGACCTGATCGGGGAGCGGGAGTCCATAAGCGCTTGATTGCCATGGATTCCCGCGTTCGCGGGAATGACGAAAATGGATCGTTTTTGACTTTTTGCGGCACCATCAATGTCCGATCGTAAATATTCAATCCAAAGAAATTTCACACGACCGGGGCCTCTGACAGGCAAAAATGGTCACTCAAATCGAGGCGGAAACTTATGCATTCCCACGCTGGAGCACCTGCCCGCCAATGCCGTTTCCCTTGTTATGTCCCACAACACAGGGGATACGAAAGCGAAAAGCGACTGTCTGCCGTAATTCGACAGGCTATGGCAGGCGGGTGGGAACAAGAGTACCGGTAACCGGCAACTGGTAACCGCAAACTGAAACGAAGTTTCACACGAGATGGAGGATGAAATGGGCACAGACAATATTGTCTTTCTTGAGGTCATCGAATGGTTTGATGAAACCGGGCAGGAACTTGTCCACAGGATTCCGGAAAGCGGATCGGGCGAAATCAAATACGGCGCCCAGTTTATCCTGCGGGAGAGCCAGGCGGGCGTTCTGTTTTATAAAGGGAAAGCCTGTGATGTGTTTGGGCCCGGCCGCCATACGCTGAAGACCGGAAACATCCCGATTCTCACGAAGATTCTGTCCATACCCTGGGCCATGACGAGCCCGCTTCGCGCGGAGGCCTACATAGCGAACATGAAGCTTTTCCCGAACCTGAAATGGGGTACACGGGAACCCGTCGCCTTCAAAGATTCGGAGCTGGGGCTTATTCGTCTCAGGGCTCACGGGATTTTCAATATCCAGATCATACAGCCCGTTTTGTTTATCAATACCATGGTTGGAACCATGGGCCGCTATACTACGGACGAGATCGGGGATTATCTGAAACGGGTGATTGTCTCCCGTTTTAACGATTATCTTGGAGCAAATCTGGATTCCATCTTCAATCTTCCCGGAACCTACGACAGCCTATCGCAGGGATTGCAGGAGATCCTACGTAAAGATCTGAGCCATTTTGGCATAGCCCTTACACACCTTTATGTAACCTCCATTACTCCCCCGCCGGAAGTCCAGCAGGCCATTGACGACAAGGGGAGACTCAGCATTCTTCAGGACCTGGACGGACTCCTGAAAATGAAGGCGGCCATGGCTATGGAGAAGGCGGCGGAAAATCAGGGGGATGCTGGCGCCGGCATGGGAATGGGCATGGGATTTATGATGCCGGCCATGTTCGCCAATATGTTCGGCCAGAATGCGGGTTCCGGCAAGGGCGGGAGCAGTGGATCCCAGGCGGTATGCCCTGACTGCAGGCAGCCTGTCGCCAATGACGCCCGATTCTGCCCTCATTGCGGACACCAGCAGGTGATTTTCAGCCAGTGTGAAAAGTGCGGGAAGAATCTTCCACCCAATGCCCGGTTCTGTTCCAAGTGCGGTGTGGAGGTTGGGGGAAAACCGGCGCCCGGAATCTGTGGCCATTGCAGAACAGAAAATCTTTCCGGATCGGCATTCTGCAACCAGTGCGGGGAGAGGCTGTAGGGCGTTAAGAGGAACGGTAAACTATGGCAGGTTTCAAGGTCGAGCAGGATTGCCCCCAGTGCGGTGGGCGGATGAATCTTGAAGAAACGGACAGGCTGGTGGCCTGCACCTATTGCGGGGTGAAGAATTTTCTTTACAGTCCCTGGCTTTTTCGATTTGTGATGGGCCACAACGCCCCCGGGAAAGAGATCGTTTACGTTCCATACCTTCGGTTCAAAGGAAGTGTGTTTTCCTGCAGAATTCAAGGGGTAAGTCATCGGATTGTGGATTTTTCCCGCCTGGGAACGCCTTTTAGAAATTTCCCTTTTTCCCTCGGATTAAGGCCTCAGGCCCTCAAAATGAGATTCGCAGGCCCGGATATTCAGGGCCGGTTCCTGAAATGCTTTCTTACCTCTTCAGATTTGCTGGAAGAGGTTACCAGGCAGACCCCAGTAGAAAGGGATGACTCTGTTTTTCACCGGGCTCTCATCGGAGAGGCCATAAATCTCATTTACCTGCCATTGTATGTGGAAAAGGGCATCCTCTTTGATGCCATCACCAATAAACCCATAGTGAGAATTCTGGAAAAAGGCGACGTTTTTTCAACGATTGCGGACAGCCTTTCGGTATGGAGGCTTATCTTTCTTTCCACTTTGTGTCCGAAATGCGGCTGGAATCTGGAGGGAGAAAGGGAGAGCATCGCCCTTGTCTGTAAGAACTGTCAAACGGTGTGGGAGGCTTTGAAAGGAAGACTGGAACCTATAGATTTCCAGGTGGTGCAGGGTCAGGACAGAAATTCCTATTATATGCCTTTCTGGAAAATGTCCGTTGAGGCCGTAAACAATGGTCTTTCATCCTACGCCGATTTTGTGCGTATGACAAACCTTCCCAAAGTGATCAAGAAGGCCTGGGAAAACAGGGGCTTGGAATTCTGGAGCCCGGCTTTTAAGATCCGGCCCAAGCTTTTCCTTTCCCTTGCAAAGCGATTAACCGTTTCGCAGATGGATCTTCATGGCGAAAATGATCTTTCTTCCGCAAAAATTCATCCCGTCACGCTTAACCTGAGTGAGGCCGTGCAGACCCTCAAGGTGACGCTAGCCGCATCCGCGGTAAACAGAAAAAAAGTTATTCCTCTTCTCCCGGATATCAGGTTTACAATAAAGTCCGCAAGGCTTGTTTATCTCCCTTTTCAGGAAACAAATCATGAAATGGTTCAGGAGCAGGCCGGTTTTGCCGTCAATAAAAATGCCCTGCAATTCAGTCGATATTTGTAAGAATAAGAATTGTCGATGGGGGAAATTGTTCCCTCCGCTCAGAAAAATATCCGTATTTTTCACATTGAGGCCGGAATGTTAAGAATTTCACAAGCCAAGGCTTGACGACCTGTTTTTTTTGTGATAGGCAAGCTATCTATTGTAAATCCAGAAATTGTCAAGTTGTTCAACGGTAACTTGGTGAGGAAATGTTTTCCAAACCTAATATCACCCCTATTTTTATTCCAAAGGAGGATTTGAAATTATGGCTTATAATGCAGTGGAAATGGCGGACTGGCAGATTTCCGAAGCAGCAGAGAAGAATATGCCCACGCCGGATGAGTGGAGAGACAAACTGGGTCTTCAGCAGGATGAAATGCTGCCCATGGGAAGACTGGCTAAGCTTGACTTCTTGAAAATCATCGACAGGTTGAAGGACACGCCTGACGGGAAGTACATCGAAGTAACCGCAATCACGCCGACACCACTCGGCGAAGGGAAGAGCACCACGTCCTGCGGACTCATGGAAGGGCTGGGAAAACGAGGAGTAAGTGTGGGCGGCGCTCTCAGACAGCCTTCCGGCGGACCAACCATGAACGTGAAGGGAACTGCGGCAGGCGGCGGAAACTCTCTCCTGATCCCCATGACCGAATTCTCCCTGGGGCTTACCGGTGATATCAACGATATCATGAACGCGCATAACCTGGCCATGGTAGCCATGACTTCCCGCATGCAGCACGAGCGGAACTACAACGACGAGCAGCTTCAGCGTTTGACCGGCATGCGCCGCCTCGATATCGACCCCACCCGCGTGGAAATGGGCTGGATTATCGACTTCTGTGCCCAGTCCCTGAGAAACATTATCATCGGTATCGGCGGCAGGGCTGACGGCTTTACCATGCAGAGCAAGTTCGGCATCGCCGTGGGCTCCGAGTGTATGGCGATTCTGGCCGTTATCCGTGACCTGGCCGACCTCAAAGAGCGCCTCAACAATATTACCGTGGCCTTTGACAAGAGCGGCAAACCTGTCACCACCGGCGATCTGGAAGTGGGCAACGCCATGACCGCTTTCATGCGCAACACCATCAACCCGACTCTCATGTGCACCGCCGAGTACAATCCCTGCATGGTGCACGCCGGCCCGTTTGCCAATATCGCCGTGGGTCAGTCCTCCATCATTGCCGACCGCGTGGGTCTGAAATTGTTTGACTACCACGTCA
Source organism: Deltaproteobacteria bacterium (assembly GCA_013349725.1). The sequence continues at coordinate 8,239 of DUZB01000085.1, forward strand.
CGGAATCCGGATTCGCGGCCGACATCGGCTTTGAAAAGTTCTGGAACGTAAAGTGCCGGTTCAGCGGCCTCAAACCCCATGTGTCCGTTCTTACCACCACCGTTCGTGCACTCAAGATGCACGGTGGCGGGCCAAAAGTTGTTGCAGGTCTTGCACTGGACCAAGCCTACACCAAAGAGAATCTGGGACTGGTGGAAAAGGGATGTGAGAACATGGCCCACATGATCGGGGTCATCCGCAAAGCCGGTATCAACCCGGTGGTTTGCATCAACCGTTTTTATACCGATACCGACGCCGAGTGCGCCATTGTACGCAAAGCGGCCGAGGCAGCCGGGGCCCGCTGTGCCGAGTCCAAGCACTGGGAAAAGGGCGGCGACGGCGCTCTGGAGTTCGCCGATGCGGTCATCGACGCCTGTAATGAAGAAAACAAATTCCAATTCCTCTATCCTTTGGAGATGAAACTGCGCGATCGCGTTAATAAGATCGCGACGGAAGTCTATGGCGCAGACGGCGTCTCCTGGAGTCCGGAAGCGGAATCCAAGGCCAAGATGCTTGAAAAAGATCCAAAATATGCCGATTTTGCCACCATGATGGTCAAGACCCATTTGAGCCTGACCCATGATCCTGTAGTCAAGGGCGTGCCCAAGGGCTGGACCCTGCCCATCCGAGACATCCTGATCTACTCCGGCGCCAAGTTCCTCTGCCCCTGCGCAGGAACCATCAGCCTGATGCCCGGCACCGGTTCCAACCCCGCCTTCAGGCGGATTGACGTGGACACGGAAACCGGGAAAGTCAGCGGACTTTTTTAGATTTTACGTATTTTTGAGGATAAAAAGAAGGGCAGCCTTTAGTAGGGCTGCCCTTTTGTTGTGTAGGGGGGAAATTATCCATGAGGCTGTCCGAGAATGGCTATTTCCCGCAATCTCTGCGTCAGGCTCAGGGTACAGAAAATTGGATGAAGAAGCCCTTTACCAGGTGCTTATGGAGCTTCCGAAGCGGCCGCTTTTGGCCGGAGAGGAAGGGATTCGTCTATCCCTTGCCGGTGCGCAGAACAAACTCCCCGTCTATATGGAGGACGATCAGATTTTTATCGCCACGGGCAACAGCCCCAGCACCCATATCCTCAAACTGCCGATTGCAGGCTTTGAAGAGACCGTCCTGAACGAGGCCTTCTGCATGAGCCTTGCCAGCGGACAGCGTTGCATTGAAACGCCGGTATGTGCTCGATTCTGTCCGGGATATGACGTCCAAGATCGTCACCGAGGCGCAAACGCTTGCGGAAAGTCTTGAGGAAATCAGCGAAGGTGGGAAAACAGTCGCGAAGATCATAAACCTGGTGAGGAAACGGGCCGAGAGACTCTCTGCTTGAGGGCAAAAGACTATTCAGGAACAGCAAGGTGCTAAAATCAAGACAACCGAGGTCGTCAATGTTCTCCGGGAGGCGATCGGAGATAAAGGGGTAACGTGGCATTTGTGTTTGGCTCCATTGCCGGCGGTGAGGAGAACGCCGACAGCGATGTGGACCTGCCTGTTATTGGAGAGATGGGCTTTCGGAATCTCTCAGAAATAAACTCGGAAGACATTGACTTCCGAGCTGCTTCCGAGTTCCTTGAAGCCGTATCCCGGCGATTGACGCCCCCAGCCTGCAACCCACTGGGACTCACCTTCAGACAGGGAGACAAGGAAATCCCCACCTATGAGGTGGTCCTGCTTTTTGGAAAGAATCGGCATTGTTTGTTCCCTGATGCCGTTATTCGATGCGCTCGGTTTCATGGAGTCGATTCGAAGCGGTTTCTGGATAAAATGGACCTGGATGAATATCTCCCAAGAGCGGTCGAACCTGTCATCGCTTTTGTGGAACGACATACGCTGCAGGGAGCTGAAATCGGCCGGATTCACCGAATGGAAAGGTCCGAATCCCTGATATGAAGTTTCCAGTTTCTAATTTCCTGGAGTAGCCAGAAGGCATCTCTTCGGAGACCGTATATCAAAATCCCCAAAAACGTTATCTTAAATGAATTTTTTTCCATACCTCTATTTTATACTAAACCGAATAGCAGTTAACACTGATACTATATGCAATGTATATAGATTGATTTTCTCCTCATTTTGCGATATGCTTTTGTCATCAAAAACGTTAGGAAAATTTACGTTTTTTGTAACTCATAAAATCACCGCAAGCTGTTGAGTTAAAAGATTTAATCCATTATTTAGAAGTGAGTAAGCCGCTTCGATCTGGGATGGTTGCTCAGCCCGGGCGATAGGGCGGTTTTTGGTACACCTTGAAATCATTGGATTTTTGAAATACCGCTCGGAGCATATTGAGAGCCAGAGCCCCGCCTGCCATAGCTATCAGGGCGGATCGGCGAATAGGCGATGTTTTGAGGCGTATCCACGCTGAGTGCGAATTGGTCAGGTGAGGCATTGCGGGCAGGCATTTCCAGCCTGTGCCCGTAACCCTATAGAATGAAAGGTTTTCTGTCTTTTTCACAATCCCACGAACCCTTAATTTGTTCATTTCATAGCGGATTTGTGCAGGATTTCGGAAAAATTGGGGAAGATTGTTGAGCAGATCGGCTGTTCTGAAGCCATAGGCATGGTACTTGGGTTTGAGAAGTTCCTGAGCCAAGGCGGTCTGACGATCTTTCCTGAAATCAGGTGCAGTGACGTTACGGCCAAGATGACTTGAGACCGCCTTTGTGTAACGATCCTCCTCCCCTTCTGAAATAGAGGCAATATCCACATCGGCACAGCATTCCAGAAACCGATCATTACATGCAACACCTTCCCAAAGATATGCCTGAAGAAAAAGGACAGGCTTTTGTAACCCCAGCGACTTGGGGTTATTGATGGTGGTTTCGGTGCGAATGTAATAGCCGGTCTTGTTGTACTGCTTGATGGAGTTGCCTCGGAACCAGTGTTTGATGCACGCACTATTGTCATACAGTCTCCAGAATGTTTTGGACGTGGATCGGCGATGGGGCCGACGATTAAAAATCTGTGCAATGGTCTCGGGCAATCCGAGACGCTGGAATTTGTCCAAGAGTCTTTCAAAGAGGCCGGTGCAAAAACGCGCTGATCGAAACACAATGTTAGAAGAGATTTCAATCTGGCTTAAATACCAGTTGTGCTCAAGGAATTTGGACCGCGTGGAATATTTTCCCTTTTCAAATCGGAAAAACATATCCATCCAGTAGGAGATTCTGTTGAGTACAGCCCTGCCATCGAGAGACTGGGCTGCTTTTTGAAGGGCTTCCGGATCGTCAATATCCACAAAGGCATTATCCTTGGTCCGGTATTTGATGCCTTGCTTATCAAGCTGTAGCTGAATCGCGTTGTGGCCATTGAAATAGAACTCGGCATGGAAAGGGAGGTAGGACGAGATTTTTAGATAGCAGGGACCTCCTAAAAGGTCATCGTGAAAGTAGATGTAATACTG
>DUZB01000086.1 GCA_013349725.1 Deltaproteobacteria bacterium
AGCGTCCACCTTTGTGGCGGAAGCCGTGGTCGCCAATGCGGCCGACGAGAACGAACTGGCGCGTCTCGGACCGGAGAAAAGAGACGCCGTCGTCTGCGCCATCGGCGATGATTCCAAGGAATCGTCCATTATCTGCACGGCCCTCCTCCGTCAAATGGGCGCCCCGTTTGTCGTATCCCGCGCCAATGACAAAATGCACCAGCGCATTTTACAACTGGTGGGAGCGCATCAGATCATCAATCCGGAGCAGGAATTCGGCCAGCGCTTCGCCAATCGCCTGCTTTATCGGCATATTATCGCGCAAACACCTATCGGAGATGACCTGCATCTCACCGAAATCCACGTCCAGCCGGCCATGGTGGGGAAAAGTCTTATCGAACTTGCCCTTCCAAAGCGTTTCAACGTTATGGTAGCCGCAATCCGTCGTGGGAAACCAGGCCGGCTGATGCAACCTTCCCCGAGCGAGCCTTTGCAGGCGGGGGACGATCTGATAATCGTTTCCACGGAAGCAGTGATCCCCAAACTGATGGAAGGAGTCTAACCATGAAGATTGCACAATCCGTTCGCATGGGCGCATGGCTGTTGATCGGGCTCAATCTGCTCATGGCGCTGGGATCTATCTGGATTTTCATGCGCATGGCGCCGGCCATCGAAGTAATCATTGAACGGAATGTGGTGTCCCTGGAGGCATGCGAGGAAATGCTGGCCTCCCTGGCTATGATCGGCCAAGACGGTCCTGCCAACCAGGTCTTGGAGGCAACATTCCTCAATGCCCTCAGGCGAGCTCAAAACAACATCACCGAAAAAGAAGAGCCCGCGGCCCTGGAATCGATCAAAGCAGGTTATCCCAATGCCTTTCTGGGAAGCAGGGCCGCTCAACAGGAAACGGTGGCCGCCATCGTGCTTCTGGGGAAAATCAATCGGGAAGCCATGATCGTAGAGGACCGCCGGGCCCGGCAATTTGGAAATGCCGGCGCCTGGGGGGTCGTGTTCATGGCCGTCACTGTTTTTTTTGCGGGTATGCTTTTCAAGAGAGCACTTTCAAGAAATCTGGTCGTTCCTCTGGAAGAAATTCACGAGGTCATAACCGCCCACCGAACCGGAGATACCATGCGGAGGTGTACCGGGCCCGATCTGCCCGGAGACGTCAAACTGGTTTATAACGGTATCAACGAACTTCTGGATCAAAAGGCCTGTTTTCGTGCTGCCGCTGGAACAGAAAGCCGCGACGGAACGCGAAATTTAAAGGAAGGAAAGCATTGAAATCAGCGAAGCGATTCTATAACTTTAGGCACTTTAGGCACTTTTAACTTGTAGGGTTCTTAAGTAAAACAGCCCCTTTCAGAAGCTTCCTAAAACCGGGCTCTCTGTACCTGGATTTTTACTGCCACTATTTCAAGAGGATAACCATGAGTGATTTATCTCCCCCCTGGGAAAAGCTCAGAGAACTGATCGCCGCAGGAAACCGTATTGAACTGACAAAATTTGTCGAAACGCTCAGCCCCCCGGAGACGGCCAGGGCCATCTCCCGACTGACAGGGGAAGAACAGCTTCGGCTGTTCAGCCTTCTCAGCCCCAAGGATGCCGCCGATGTGATTGAGGATATCTCGGAAGCTCAGGCCGCGGACCTGGTGGAGGATATGCCATCGGAGCAGGCAGCGGCAATCATGGAAGAGCTGTCCAGCGATTATCTTGTAGATGTGCTGGGCGAAATGGATGAGGATGCAAGTCAGGCCATCCTCGCAAAAATGGATTCTAAAGAAGCCGCAGAAGCGAGAATGTTGTTGGAGTACCCCCCGGACTGCGCCGGCGGACTCATGATTTCCGAATTTCTTGTCTATAAAACCGACAATACTATCCAGAATGTACTCGATGACCTGCAGGCCAATCGACGTGAATACGTCAATTACCATGTTCAATATTTTTACGTTGTCGACCGGGAAGAGAAACTGGCCGGCGTGCTTCGCATGCACGACCTGCTTTTTCCAGCCCGGGAGACCCTTCTCACCCAAGTGATGATTCCTTCCCCTCTCAGCGTGTCGGACAAGGCTTCTCTCAAAGAGCTTGAGGAGTTTTTCGAGGAACATCACCTGTTCGGCGTTCCGGTTGTGGACGTTGGGCGGAGACTGATGGGCGTGGTACTGCCCAATGCCATCGAAGAGGCCGTCAATAAGCGAAAAACAAAAACTTTTCTGAGGCTGAGCGGTATTATTGGCGGTGAGGAGTTCCGGACCATGCCGTTGTTCTCCCGTTCCGGTCGCCGTCTGTCCTGGTTGAGCATGAATATTGTGCTCAATATTATCGCCGCAAGTGTCATTGCCCTGTACCAGGATACCCTTGCCGCAGTCATTACCCTGGCGGTTTTTCTGCCCATGGTCAGCGACATGAGCGGTTGTTCAGGCAACCAGGCAGTGGCGGTTTCTATGCGTGAGCTCTCTCTTGGCCTGGTCCGGCCGGGCGAATTGCTCTGGGTTTTAGCGAAGGAAGCCAAGGTCGGCGTCATCAACGGTCTGGTGCTTGGCTTGCTGCTGGGCGGGGTCGCCTATTTCTGGAAGGGAAACCCATGGTTAGGCGTCGTGGTCGGCGGCGCTTTGGCGGCCAACACGCTGGTTTCCGTTACCTTAGGCGGTATGCTGCCCCTCGTACTCAAACGATTAAGACTGGATCCGGCACTGGTTTCCAGCCCGTTGCTGACAACGGTCACTGACATGTGCGGTTTCTTTTTTGTTTTGAGTTTTGCCGCAGCGATCCTGCCGAAACTCGGAGGGATGTAGCAGAAGACACTGCCCGGATGGATGAATCAGCCTAAGACGACTTGAGCCTGATCCCCTCTGAATACATTTTGAAAAACCGTTTTTCCGCATCATTGGTGCCAATCATAATGAGCTCATCATTCTCACGGAAACAAAGAGAGGGGTCAGGATTGCTGACCATCTTGCCGTCTTGTTTTATGGCAATGACGCTGCAGCCTGTTTGCATGCGGATCTGACTTTCAGCCAAGGATTTGTTTATAAGAGAGGAATGCACGCCGACACGGAATACGTTTAACCCCTCGGCAAGCATCAACACTTCATCGGGTTTGAGAAGATTAAGAATCGTATTGGCGGCCAGAGACGCATAGGACATCACCAGGTCAGCCCCGGCCGTGTGCAGCTTTGAGATACTTCTGTCAAGGGTAGCCCGGCTGATGATCTGGATGTCGGGCCGCAGCCTCCGGCAGTAAATGGTCAGGTAAATATTTGTGGGGTCATCATGGGTGGTGATGATAACCGATGGAGCCTTCTTGATCCCTGCCTGTTCCAGTATGCTGATGTCCGCGGCGCTTCCATAGATGTACCTGTCATCTTCGACGAGCCTCTTATTTTTTTCAATGATTCGATAGTCAATATCCCCTTCTTCCAGTGCCTCTGCGGCAGCACGGCCAACCCGTCCGCCTCCCAGAATAAGAACCGGCGCCGGGAATTTCTGATGACCCCCAAAACGTTCATCGTAGTTTTTAAGTTGTTCCGTTGTTCCGGCCAGTAGAAGAACGGTCGTGGAATTGATCCGTGTTGCTGCGGTGGAGTTTTCAAACATTCCCTTTTCCCAGACACCCACAATCGTAAGGCCTGTTGTTTCGCGCAGTCTGCTTTGCTGGAGAGTCTTACCTACGAGAGTTGTCCTCATGGCCGGGGCCTCCGCCAAGAGAAGAGAGTCGATGCTTCCAATCACGTTTGCCTGGGCGCTCGTCCTGAGCACTCTTCTTGCCAATGACTGGCCCAGTAGTTTCATGAATTGGAAAACGTGGGTGCTTCCAGCCAGCTGTAAAATATCTACGGAATCATCCAGATCCGCATTTGCAACAATTGGCACCTCTTTAGAAACTTCCCGGACCGTGAAGGCGATGTTCGTATTCATCATGTCGTCAATATTGGCAACCACCAGGGTCGCTTTCTCTACCTTGAGGCGTCTGTACGTGTCCGGATCACCCAATTCACCCACCACCACTTTATAGTCCAGGTCGATCAGTTCCAGCGCTTTTTTTACATCCTCCATGACAATGACATATTCATATTGATATTGTCTCAGCCTGTCTACAAGATTCATGGTGATCGGATCGTAGTTTGTCAGAATGACATGGTCTTCTATGTCTTCGGGCAATTTTCGAGGAGCCCTGGCTTTTGTCTGGGCCTCGAGCCATGGCGCGTAAAAGAACTGGATGAAAGTGAAGGGAAGCATGATGAGAAGCAATACGATACCGGATAGGAGCACAACCATAGAGAACAGCTTTCCCAAGTCCGAGTCGAAAGTGATATCCCCGAAACCGAGGGTGGACATTACCGTAAGAGTCCAATAAAAGCCTGTAATCCAGCTGAATTTTTTGTCTTCCAGCATCATCAGAAAATGAAACAGGACACTGTAGACGGTGATCATGGTTATCAGGAGGAGAAAAAACTTCATCAACATCTTGAGGTTTCTCTCACTTGTCCCTTTCAGGATATAGACAAACTGCCCAAATAGAAATTTCATAATAAACATCTCCCTGCCCGTCTGCCATGAACCCCTTTACAGAATCACGGGAACATTTTCACCAAAGAATCTCCACGGACAGTTATCGATGCTTTTTCGCTTCTTCCTTGAAGTGTTCTATCTGGCTTTCCAAACCTATGGCACTTTCCACGTCCACCACGAACGCGATCCCCGTGCCCGGTTCTATAAATCTTCCGGCCTGGTAAATGGCGCCCAGCACCGGTTCAACGAGCCTTTCTTCCAAGAGAAAGAGAACCACGTCGGTCTGCGCTTCAAGGGTCAGGCCGAAGAAAGTCTTTGCCTCGTGTATGCCTGTACCTCGAGCCGGGATAATGGTGGCCCCTGTACCGCCGGAAGCCTTGGCCGCGTCTACGATTCGATCGGTTTCCGTGGTTTTGACCATTGAGATAATCAATTTTAATTTCATGTCATTTCTCCCTTCTCATCCTTAGACTCCGGCGCTCCAGCCAGCGTGCCAACTGAGCGTACCCCATTACGGTCATGATGGGGAAGACACTCGCAAAGGCAATCAATCCGAATCCATCCAGTGCAGGATCACGGCCCGGAATCGTTTCCGATAGACCAAGGCCCAGGGCAGCAACCAGGGGCACGGTCACCGTCGAGGTCGTGACCCCGCCTGAATCATAGGCAAGGGCGATAATCTCCCGGGGAGCGAATACCGTCTGGATCACGACAATAACGTATCCTGCAATGATATAAATATAAAGTGGCGTTCCCGTCACGATGCGAAACGTGCCGATTCCTATTCCAATGGCCACCCCGGTTGCAACAGCCAATCTCAATCCCCACTGGCTCAGACTGCCTCGTGAAACCTCGTGCGCTTTGTAGCATACTGCAATCAATGCCGGCTCCGCAACGGTCGTGGCAAATCCGATCAGGATGCCGAAGACATACACCCATGCATAGGCGTGCCAGGGCGCATCAGCCGGGACCGTTTTCGAGCCGAAAACAAATTCTGGCGCTGACAATTGCTTCGCCATGATCTTGCCTATGGGAAACAGAGCGGTTTCCAGTCCGTCCAAGAAGAGGGTCAGGCCCACAAGAACAAACACAAAACCCGCCACTACGCGCTTCCAGTTCGGTATGGGTTTTCGCAAAACCACAAGCTGGAAAAACAGCAGCAAAACCAGAACCGGAAAGACATCCTTGACGGTCAGGCCGAGAGTATGAGCAAATGTGGTAAGAAGTTCCATCCAGTATCCATAACTCAGCGAAAAAAGATCATACCGTATCCCATAACGAACACGATCGGCAATAATGAGGCAAACGCGATAAGTCCGAAGCCATCCACCAGAGGGTTACGCCCGCGGATTGTTGAAGCCAGACCCACACCCAGGGCCGTTACCAGCGGCACAGTTACCGTCGATGTGGTGACGCCACCGGAATCATAGGCGACACCCACGATTTCCTTCGGCGCAAAGGCCGTCATGATCATAACGGCGACGTAGCCGCCGATGATAAGGTAGTGAACAGGCCACCCCTTGAGGATTCGTATGAGGCCCACCAGAATAGCAATCCCCACGGAAAATGCAACGGTGAGCCGGAGCCCCAAGGCATAAGACTGCATGGACGTCGGATCAGAACCGATAAGATTCCCCTTGGCTGCCACCATGGCGGCTTCTTTCGTCACCGCGATGAGAGCCGGCTCCGCGATGGTCGTGGAGAAACCGAGTCCGAACCCGAACAGGAGCAGCCAGAAAAGGCTTCCCTTGCGGGCAAAGGCCTCCGCCATCGCTTCTCCGATGGGAAAGAGTCCTATCTCCAGCCCGACAACAAAAAGGGCTAACCCTAAAATGACCAAGATAAGTCCCACAAATACATTCAGGACATCAGGAAAGGGCTGCCGCACCACGGCTAACTGGAAGATCAATATAACCAGGATGATCGGGAGGAGGTCCCGGCAGGCCCCGACGATATTCAGGCCAAATCGCCTGAGCGGGTTGACAATATATTCTATAAGTTCATTTTTGCCGGCCATATGCCCTCCAAGCAACTACCAATGGGGCTGATTCCCGATGCGGGCGCCCATGACCTCCAGGGTGTCTGAGACCACTACAAAGACATAGGGATCGATATCCCGAACAAGCCGCTTCAGGCGGGGAAGTTCCTGGAAGGCGATGACCGTGTACAGGACCTTCATTTCGTTTCCTGTATACCCTCCCCTGCCCTCTAAAAGGGTCACGCCCCGGTCAATTTTTTCCACAATCTCCCGGGCGATTTTTTCCCAATGGGGGGAAATAATGAAAACCGCCTTTCTCTGGCTCAACCCCATAACCACCAGATTGATAATATAAGAACTGACAAAGATGAAGATCATCGTGTACAGGGCCGCCTCCAGCGAGAAGAGGATGGCGCCTGCCGCAAGGATCAGGCTGTTGAGTGCCAACATGGTGGTTCCCAACCGGATGGAGAACCGCTTGAGGAGAATCACCGAAAGGACGTCCAGACCGCCCGCCGACCCCAAGGACCGCAGGGTAATCCCCGCCCCAGTCCCAGTGATGATCCCTGCCAGGATAGCGTTCAGGATCTTGTCATGGACAGGCACGGAGAGGTTTATCCATTCCAGCGCCCCGGTGAAAAACAACATCCCCACGATGCTGTAGAGAAAAAAGCGGCGCCCCACGTACATCCAGCCAAGGACGAAGACAGGAATGTTCAAAAGGAGATAGAGCACCCCAACCGGAAAAGATGGAACAAGGTAGTGGATAACGATCGAAACACCGGTAAATCCGGCCCCGAAAAACTGGTGGGGAATGAGGATCCCGTTCACGGCCACTGCACAGATACCGCTCCCCACAGCTAAGAGAAAGAAGTTCCAGAGCATCTGCTTCGCGGGCCCCAGAGCGGCGCGCATAGTTAATTTTGACATCTTTATCCTGATTTTTCCGGGTCAAAACCCAACCCTGGTTTGTTTGTTGGAAAAAGGATTCCGTTTCGAAGAATGACGGCGCCGTCGGCGGGATCGTTCAGTAGCCCCAGATGACCGTCCAGATCAGCATAAATCACATTGGGCCTCGCCAGGGCAAAATGAAGGCCCGCGGCGATGGCGAGGGCCGACTCATCCATGCACCCCACCATGACCTCCAGTCCGGCGGAGCGGGCAACAGCGTTAACCTGGAGGGCCTCCCCGATCCCTCCCACTTTCATGAGCTTCACGTTCACCATGTCGGCAAGTCCCCGCCGGGCAATGCGAAAGGCATCCCTCAAGGTCATCAGGGCCTCATCGGCCATGACCGGAATGGAGACCCCCCTGGTGACGTGTCCAAGCAGATCGGGCAGGCCTTTGGGAGTGGGCTGCTCCAACAGCTCCAGGCGAGCGTCCCGGGTCTGCTCCACGAACCGGATGGCATCCTCCACGGTGAACCCCTGGTTAGCATCAAAACGGAGTTCTATATCCCTTCCCACGGCCTCCCGCACCTTCCATACCCGGGAGATATCAGCATCCACATGGAGCCCGCCTTTCAGCTTCAGGGACCGAAATCCTCTCTTCTTCCAGTACAACCCGTGTTCCACGGTTTCCTTTTCGGGCATAATGCCGATGGTGACGCTGGTCTTTATGCGGTCCCGGAAGCCCCCCAGGATTTTCCAAAGGGGAAGACCTGCTGTCTTACCAAGAAGGTCAAAGAGGGCCATGTCCACTGCTGCCAGGAGGGACGGGTATCCTTTCAGGTGATGTTTCAACCTCAGCATGATCCGCGCGGCCCGCAGAGGGTCGGCGCCCTTCAAAAACGGAACTATGGTAGATTCTATCACACCCGGAAATCCTTCAACTTTTTCCCCGGTCACCCCTTCGCTGGGGGCGGCACAGCCATATCCGGTGATCCCCCTGTTGGTCTCCATGCGGATGAAAATGTTGGTGACTTCCGCCACACTCTCATACGCAATCGTATAGGGCTCCGACAGACGCAACAGGACCGGCCATGCCTCAATTCGGGTAATTCGCATGAAGGGTTAATACCTCTTCTGATAGATCTCATCCAGACTGAGGCGCTTGAGATCTTCCACAAACTCAATGAGGTGTTTGATCATCACCGCCCACATCTTCTCACCCTTTTCCCTACTCCCTTTTGTAGGATCCCCTAAGACCCCCGTTGGCGAGATCTTTGAAGTGTGCGCGTACCAGCCCACACTCCGCTTGTTGGTGAAGTCCAGATAGCGGCTTGAAAACCGGGGAATGAACTTCCGAATCTTCCCCGAACGTACCAGGTGAGGTCGGGTGGCCAGTGTGGTGCTGGTCTCAATCTCCCCGGAATGAACGTCGTTGGGCGTTTCGGCCATGGCGTAGATATCGGGATCGCTTGTTTCCCCCGTATCCACACAGGTGAAGATATGGGAATCCCGATTGATCATCTGGGCCGCGAAATGAAGGGCGGGGCCGTTGCCGCCATGACCGTTGATGATAACCAGTTTGGTGATTCCGTGTCGGACGGCGCTCATGCCCACGTCATACACGATCTGCGACAAGGTCTCGGGATTGATGCTGATGGTTCCGGCAAAATCCTCATGGTGATAGCTGACGCCATAAGGGATCAACGGGAGGACCACAGGCCTGGGGGTCGTGCACCCTTCGGCGACCTTTCTTGCCATATACTCGGCATCAAAGGCATCACAATCGAGCGGCAGATGGGGACCATGCTGTTCAATGGCCCCTACGGGAAGAAGAGCCACATCCACTTCCTGGAACCGGATCTTTGCCTCGGGCCACGTGAGCTCTCCGAGCAGATAATTCCCATTTTCATATCCCTTCTCCTCCTGGTCTTTAAAACCGCCGGCGGGGGTTCCGTGATGGGTTTCAAAGGGGTAAGGCCTTTTGAGATCAGGTTCCCCCCACAGATCGAAATCCACCCAGGTTCGCCCGCGACGTATACAGGATCCTTCGGCATGCTCTAAAATGAGCTGGTACAGGGGTTCACGAAGATCTACCGGAATCCCTTCCACGGGAGATCTCTCCCGGTCAAAACGGAGCTTCAGGACTTGCGGGCGCGAGGTCGCACGGACAGACCCAATCCTCGCTTCATGGACAAGGCCTTTTTTCATCAAGAGAAAACCAAGATGCTCCACCACTTCTCTCTCCGGATGGATTCCCTTGGCAGCAAGGCTTTCCAGACAGCCCCCTATTTGATCCTCCCGATAACTGCATTTCACGGGATCCGCATCCATGGCCATGAGCATCCCGACAATTCTCCTGCACTTCTCGCAGCGGCCGCAGGGCCTCACCCCTTCCGCCTCCCTGTGGGCAGCATGGCACGAGACCTGATGCCGCTGCAACTCCGGATAACGTTCAACAAGTATCTTTTGGATAAGAAATTCCGACAGGGGTCTCAGAATGGAAAATTGGGTAATGCCCCAGTTCTTCCGGTAAAAATACCGGGTCAAGGCGTCATCGAAATAGCGACTCTGATCATACAAACCATCATAGTGAGTGATGCCTTTATAGGATATCCTGCGGGTGGTATCGAACTCATCCCCGATCACCAGTCTCCCCACATGCCTTTTACGCAGGATGGGCAGTGCTCCAAAAAGAAAGACGGCTACGGTCCATAGCCGTATGGGATATTCGTCGGACCGCACATTGGAAAAGTCTTTTCGGACAAAGGGAAGATGCCGCACCATCCAGTTAAAAAGACGGTCCGAGTTGGTCCACACCCTGGCCGTATTCGGGATATGGTCGCGGAAATGATGATAGGCGTTTAAGGCGGTAAACCAGTGCCTGCCCGATTCATTGAGAAAGATGGGATGAACCTCATGGCCGACTTCCCTGAGCAGCCCGAAGCTCAGCAGGCTGTCTTTCCCACCGCTGGAAAGCACGGCGTAGCGGGATGGATCGGTGATCCAGGTCTTCCGGGGTTCACGACTTCCGACATTTTTATCCTTCAAGGGCTCATTTTCACCAAAAATGAGCCGCGTCTGAAGGTAGCTTTCCCGTTTTACCGCAGGAAGAGCCCCTGCCCTCCCCTGCAGAAAAGGGTTGGGCTCCAGGAACTTCTTCACGAAAATCTCGCGGGCCGTATTGCGGGCCATCTCTTCCAGAAAACGCCTGTCGTACTTATCAAAATGGTCCAGAAAAGCAATCTCTTCACAGAAAAGGCCGTAGTTCAGGGCCACCTGGGCGGAAATCATCGCTGCGAGATTCAGAGATTCCGCTTCGCCCGGTTCAAAGACATCTTCTTCGAAGGTATATTGGAGATTCATGGAATCGGTTTCGCCGTTCCGTATCACTCGATAGGGAGCGGTGAGACGGCGTTTTTCCAACTGGACCGGACCCACCTCCAGCCTTTCAATAACCTTGAGAATCGCTAACGGGTCCTGTTGGGAATCCTCTTCGTGCGTTTCCATCTTTTCATCCATTTGACGAGCTCTTGATATATGGCGCCAAGACCTCAACCAGCTTACCCGTATCCCCCAGGAGAACGTCCAGGGCCGGGAGCCCCGTTTCCTTTGTAATCTGTTCACAGGCCCCGGGGATACTCTCCCTTTCCATCTCCTCATGATTGATGGTGACGGCAATCACCGGTTTTCCCGACAGAAGTTCAATGGCCGCGATCTGTTTCTTCAGGGGATGCATGGGGTATCCGGGAAAACCATCATACTCTTTCCTGGCTGGTGCATGCTGAAGGATCACCACATCGGGCCTGCCTGCCGCCAGGATCTCGAATCCACCCGGGTATGCTGGATTCATCAGACTCCCCTGCCCTTCAATAACGATCACCTGAGGCCGGCACTCCTTCCATGCCGTCCAAACGGCATGCTCAATCTCCCCCGACACGAAATCATTGATGAGGGAATCCAAAATGATCCCGTGGGCGACCCCCTGCATCCACGCCGTCTGCCCTGTACCGATAAGCTCTCCAGAATATCCGGCAGACCGCAGGACGTCCAGAAGAATCCATGCGGTGGTCCGCTTCCCGATGGCGGAATCGGTGCCCAGGACCGCAATTTTTAGGCAGTCGACCTCTTCGATCTTGCCGCTGAAAAAATGGAGGACATCCCGTGGCGGCGGCTTTCGAATATCCCGTATCTTCACATGGTATTTTTCCGCCAGGCGCACCATTTCCCGATCTTCCGAGAGAAAGTCATGAAGTCCCGAGTCGACATTCAACCCGTTTTCAATGGCGGTTATGACATCCCGGCGGGCGAAGTCG
>DUZB01000087.1 GCA_013349725.1 Deltaproteobacteria bacterium
CCGTTGTAGCCCTGGGAAGTTATGGCAGGGTAGAGCTCTGCTGTCACTCGGATGTGGATTTCATGATTATTCATCAGGGGCCGCTCTCCGGTGAGATGCGTGCAATGATCCCCCTGGTCCTTTATCCCATGTGGGATGCGGGTCTCGAAGTGGGGCATTCCATCCTGACCTTCCGTGAATGCCTTCACCTTTCCCTGGATGATTTCAGGGTTTTCACCTCCCTGCTTGATGCACGATTCGTTTTGGGGTCACAATCCTTTTTCAGGCTTTTTCAAGAGGCAATGTGGGCCCGGATCTACAGGGAAAAGGAAAAACTGTTTGGAAAATTTATTGTTTCCAGAAAAAAGAGGATAGAGAAATACGACTCTGAAAATTTTTTTGTGGAACCTGATCTGAAAGAGGGACCTGGAGGTCTCAGGGATCTGCATCTCATGTCGTGGATGGCAAGAGTCTATTTCAGGTCTCAACAGTTCAGGGAAATGCGGAGATTTTCCGAATTCAGTTATTTTGAGTTTGACGATTTAGATGAATCAAGAGGTTTTCTGCTGAAGATCAGAAACCATCTTCATTTCTTGACAGGCCGCAAAGAGGACCGCTTCCTGCTTTCGCATCAGAAGGCCATGTCGCAGCTCTTGAATTACGAAGAAGACCCTGCGGCTTCAGGGCCGGAAAACCTCATGAAGGACCTTTACCTGCATCTGAATCGGGTTCGATACGGGTACGAAGAATTTTATGCCAAAGCGATCGACATGATCGATCCCCAGCCCATAGAAACGGATCCCGAAAAGGTTTCTTCGGAATTCCGGATCATGAAGGGCAATATTGTTCTCAAGGACGGGTTCCTCTCGGAAAGGGCTCCCATGGTGATCCTGCGGGGGCTCCATGAAGCCAGTCAGCGTGGCCTGTTTATCGGTTCCGGTTTTATATGGGAGGCAAAAAAGATCGTTTCGAAAGAAGGGGAATCTCTTGCGCGGCTTCCGGAAGCAAGAAAGCTGTTTCTGGAAATCATCCTCAGAACGGAGAACGCAAGGGTTCTCAGGCTTCTACTCGAACTTGGTTTGGTCACCCTTTTCATCCCTGAATTTAAAAAACTCAGAAATCTGGCGCAGTTCGGCTTCTACCACGTGATGACGGTTGATCTCCACTCCCTGAGGACACTGGAGATCATCGGCGAAATTTCAAGAGGGGTCTACGATGAGCGTTGGAGTCTGTTAAGGGAGGTGTTTGAGCGAGTCGCTCACCCTGACCGGCTTTTGCTTGCAGGGCTTTTGCACGATATCGGAAAAGGACGGGGAGGGAACCATTCTGAAAAAGGAAGCATGTTGGCGCCGGGAATTATTAACCGGTTAGGACTGGACGACAGGGCCGGCGAAACCATTTCCTCTCTGGTACTGCATCATCTGCTGCTTTCCAACGTCTCCCAACGAAGGGATCTGAATGAGGAAAAAACGGTTGTACAGGTTGCCCAGGTCGTACAGGACGTGGACATCCTGCATATGCTGTTTCTTTTGAATGTGGCTGACAGTTTTGCTACGGGCCCCATGGCGCGGAGCGACTGGAAAATTTTTTTGCTCATTGAACTCTATTTGAAGGTCAGGCGAATTCTTGAAAGCGGGATACTTGCCACACCGGATGCCACCCGAGAAATTTCCCTGAAAAAAGAGACTGTCCTTAACGAACTGAAACAATTTTTCCCAGAAGAGGATGTCCTCCGGCTTATCGAACAGGTTTCTTCCCGCTATTTTCTAAATACATCCCCGGAGGAGATGTTCAGCCACTTCCGCATGGCCTTGACCCTCGGGGAGAATGCGTATCTGTGGGAATTGATGAAGATTAGTGATACTTCTGTAACCAGAGTGATCCTGTGCACGCACGACAAACCCGGGCTGTTCAGCAAAATGGTTGGTGTTTTTACGCTGAATAATATGGAGGTTTTGTCGGCCAGGATTTTCACCTTGAAAAATGGGCTTGCATTTGATGTGTACGAGGTTACAAATCCCCCTGACCGATTTAGAGAGGATGAGAAGTGGCTTCGGACCGGCGAAGATCTCAGGGCCGCCCTGGACGACGATCTGCCTCTGGATGAACTGATTCTTGAGAAAGTGCAGAGCGTAATGGTTCCCGCAGGATATGGCGCCGCGGTAAAAAAGGGGGTGAAGGTGGACAATGAAACCTCGGATTTCTTTACCCTCATCGAGGTGAGTTCCGGTTCGAGAATGGGTCTGCTTTACGATCTGGCCAAGGAAATATCGGCCTCCGGGCTGAATATCCGGTCGGCAAAGGTCTCCAGTGACCGGGAAAGAATGACAGGCGTTTTTTATGTAAGGGATTCCGATGGCCAGAAAATTTACGGAGAGGAACGGATCGGAGTTCTAAGGGGAAAATTGATGAAAGTACAGGGAACACGACCATGAAGGCCTTACTTGTATTGGAAGACGGTGCGGTATTTTCCGGTCGTTCTTTCACAGGACACTGTGAAAATGCGGGCGAAGTAGTGTTTAACACAAGTATGTCGGGTTATCAGGAAATTCTTACCGATCCTTCCTATTGTGGCCAGATGGTAACCATGACTTACCCGTTGATCGGCAGTTACGGAATAAACGCGGAAGATGTGGAGTCCGATCGCATACAGGTCCGGGCATTGTTAGTGAAAGAATACCAGCAATTCCCAAGCAATTACCGATCGCAGAGGACGTTGGCTGATTATCTCCTGTCGAACGACATTCCGGGTATCGAAGGAATAGACACACGAGCCCTTACAAGACATATCCGGCTCAAAGGGGCGATGAAGGCCGTGCTGTCCACGAGAGATCTTAATCCTGAATCCTTGCGGGAAAAAGCCATTGCGGCCCCCGGCATGGTGGGGGCTGATCTGGTGAAGGTGGTCACATGTAACGATCCTTTTCTCTGGAAAGGAGGCCGGGCCGAAGAACTGAAAGGTGGGCTTGAAGGGTTTTGCTGGCCGGAAGGGCAGGGTTCTTTTCGGGTGGCGGCCATGGATTACGGGATTAAATACAATATCCTTCGAAGCCTCGAAAAGCGGGGGTGCTCCATCCTTGTTCTGCCCGCCCCCACGGATTCGGAAACCATTGATGCCCTCGCGCCACAGGGCCTCTTCCTCAGCAACGGACCTGGCGACCCGGCGGCCGTGCCCTATGCCGTGAACACGATTCGCGGGCAGATAGGGAAAAGACCGATTTTCGGGATCTGTCTGGGGCACCAGTTGATCGGATTGGCCCTCGGCGCATCCACATTCAAGCTGAAATTCGGCCACAGGGGCGGTAACCAGCCTGTGAAGGATGTAAGAACGGGAAAAGTAGAGATCACTTCTCAGAATCACGGATTCTGCGTGGATATGGAAAGCCTCAAGGACCCGGATGTGGAAATCAGCCACATCAACCTGAATGACAAGACCGTTGAAGGGATGATTCACAGGAAATACCCTCTCTTTTCTGTACAGTACCATCCGGAGGCCTCCCCGGGGCCACATGATGCGGATTACCTCTTTGATCGATTTATCCAAATGATGGAAAGAAATTAGATGCCAAGACGATCAGATATCAACAAAATCCTTATTATCGGTTCCGGGCCCATCATCATCGGCCAGGCGTGTGAATTTGACTATTCGGGGACCCAGGCCTGCAAGGCCCTGATGGAAGAGGGATATGAAATCGTACTCGTCAACAGCAATCCCGCGACCATTATGACCGATCCCGAAACCGCCCATCGCACCTATATTGAGCCGATTACGCCCGCTTTTGTTTCGAAGATCATCGAGAGGGAAAGACCCGATGCGATCCTTCCGACACTTGGAGGGCAGACAGGTCTAAACACGGCGGTACAGGTAGCTGAGTCAGGCCTGTTGGATGCATTGGGTGTGGAGATGTTAGGGGCCTCGTTGTCGGTCATAAAAAAAGCGGAAGATCGTGAGCTCTTTCGGAATGCCATGATGTCCATCGGTCTGAGATTGCCCGGGAGTTTCATCGCCAGGGATATGCAACAGGCCAGAGAAGCAGCTGAAAAGATAGGGTATCCTGTGATTATCCGGGCCAGTTTCACGCTTGGGGGGATAGGAAGCGGTGTGGCCTATAACCGGGAAGAGATGGAAAGCCTTGCCCGGATCGGTCTCGATGCGAGCATGATTACAGAGATTATCATGGAGCAATCCCTCCTGGGCTGGAAGGAATACGAGCTGGAAGTCATGCGGGATTTCAAGGATAACGTGGTAATTATCTGTTCCATTGAGAACTTTGATCCCATGGGAGTCCACACCGGAGACAGTATCACGGTTGCCCCGGCCCAGACCCTGTCCGACCGTGAATACCAGGTGATGCGGAATGCCTCTATCGACATTATCCGGGAGATTGGTGTGGAAACGGGTGGTTCCAACATCCAGTTCGCCGTTCACCCGGATACCGGCGAGATGGTGGTGATCGAGATGAACCCCCGGGTGTCCAGGAGTTCGGCCCTGGCTTCCAAGGCAACCGGGTTTCCCATTGCCAAAATTGCCGCCAAACTGGCCGTGGGCTATACCCTGGATGAAATTCCAAACGATATTACCAGGGAGACCCTGGCCTCTTTTGAACCCACCATCGATTACTGCGTGGTCAAAATCCCCAGATGGACCTTTGAGAAATTCCCGGGCGCTGAAGATTTTCTGACCACCGCCATGAAATCGGTGGGAGAAACCATGGCCATCGGACGAACATTCAAGGAGGCCCTTCAGAAGGCGGTGCGATCTCTCGAAATCGGACGGTTCGGCCTGGGAACGGACACGTCCGACTGCGTCCTTTCCTCCATGGATGGCCATGAACTGGAAAGGGGGTTGATCCACCCCAACTCCCACCGTCTTTTCTATCTCTATGAAGCCCTGCATCGGGATATGCCCATTGACAAGATCTACGAATTATCCCGGATTGATCCCTGGTTTCTTTTTCATATGGATCAGATCCATGCATTTGAAAAGAAATTACGACAATTGGCGGATGAGGGGGAGGGACCCGACCGATGGGNNCCGGNNTTTCTGAAAGAGGTGAAAGAATACGGTTTCTCAGANATTCAACTGGCTGGTATCTTTCAAACCAGCGAGGAANATATTCGGCAGACAAGAAAAACCAAGGGAGTGGNNCCCGTTTACAAACTGGTGGATACNTGCGCCGCCGAATTTGANGCCTACACCCCCTANTACTATTCCACCTANGAACAGGAAAATGAGATTCGAACCTCGGACAAAAAGAAGGTGGTTATCCTTGGCGGCGGGCCTAACCGCATCGGGCAGGGAATTGAATTTGATTACTGCTGCGTGCATGCCTCCATGGCGTTGAGGGAGATGGGCATTGAAAGCATTATGGTCAACAGTAATCCCGAAACGGTGAGTACGGATTACGACACCTCGGACCGGCTCTACTTTGAGCCGTTGACCCGGGAAGATGTGCTGCACATCGTCGAACAGGAAAAACCGGAAGGGATTATCGTGCAGTTCGGCGGGCAGACGCCTCTGAACCTTTCCGTAGCCCTTTCCGAGGCGGGAGTGACCATCCTTGGTACAAGTCCCGACAGCATCGATCGTGCAGAGGATCGGGAGCGTTTTCAGGCCCTTCTCAAAAAACTTCAAATCCTTCAGCCGGAAAATGGTATTGCCGTGAACAAGGAAGAGGCCATCCTCGCGGCAGACCGGATAGGATATCCTGTGGTAGTGCGGCCTTCCTTTGTGTTAGGGGGACGTGCCATGGAGATTGTATACGACCGGAAAGACCTGGAACACTACATGGAAACCGCGGTCCAGGTGTCCCCCGGAAAACCTGTCTTGATTGACCGTTTCCTGGACAACGCCATTGAAATCGATGTGGACGCCATTTCCGACGGGCATGATACGGTCATCGGTGGGATCATGGAGCATATTGAGGAGGCAGGCATCCACAGCGGGGACAGCGCCTGCGTCCTGCCCCCTGTCTCCCTGAGCCGGGAGATCCTTCAAGAGATCATGGACCACACCCGGGCACTGGCCCGGGAACTATCGGTGGTGGGTCTCATGAACATTCAGTATGCGGTGAAAGAGGGCACTATTTATGTCATTGAAGTGAATCCCAGGGCTTCGCGGACGGTTCCTTTTGTGAGCAAGGCAACCGGTGTGCCCCTTGCCAAGATGGCCACGAAGGTGATTATGGGGAAAACCTTGAAGGAGTTGGGATTTACCCGTGAAATCGTGCCGGAATATGTTTCTGTGAAGGAAGCGGTTTTTCCGTTCAGCCGGTTTCCGGGCGTGGATACGATCCTGGGGCCCGAGATGAAATCCACAGGTGAAGTCATGGGGATCGATCGTGACTTCGGGCTGGCTTTTGGAAAATCCCAATTAGCGGCCGGCCAGCGGGTGCCTCTTTCCGGCACGGTGTTTATCAGCGTAAAGGATGCCGATAAAAAAGAGGCCCTTGGCGTTGCCAGGGGCCTGTTCCAACTCGGGTTCAGGATTCTGGCTACCAAAGGCACCTCCCGCTATCTTCTGGAAAACGGGGTGAACAACACGGTGGTCAACAAGGTGCGGGAGGGGCGACCGCACGTGGTGGACATGATCAAAAACGGAGAAGTGGACCTGGTAATTAACACCACCCATGAGAAAAAGGCCATTTCTGAATCCTATTCCATTCGAAGGGTGGCGCTCACACAAAATGTTCCCTACACCACCACCCTTGCCGGAGCAAAGGCGACTGTTTCGGCTATCCAATCCATGACCCGGGAGGACCTGAAGGTGAGAACCATCCAGGAATACCATGGGAAATGAAAAATTATGAATGAAGAATTGCGAATTGAACCTTAGAAGCAGATGGAATAATTGATGGATAAACGAGAAGATCAGTCCAGGCGACCCAGGGATGAATGTGGCATTTTTGCGGTATATGGCCAGGAGGAAGCGGCCAAGCTGACCTATTTCGGGCTCTATGCCCTGCAGCACCGGGGTCAGGAGAGTGCCGGGATCGTTGTCTCCGACGGGAAAAAGGTGGTGGAACATAAGGCCATGGGCCTGGTTCCCGAGATTTTCAACCAGAACATACTCAACGGGCTCAAGGGGAACATGGCCCTGGGGCATGTCCGTTATTCCACTACCGGTTCCTCCGTGCTGGCCAACGCCCAGCCTTTTTGTGTTCGCCATTCCGGAAAATCCATGTCCATTGCCCATAACGGCAACATCGTCAACGCGCACAGTATCCGCGCCGAACTGGAAAAGAACGGTTCCATTTTCCAGACTACCATGGACAGCGAAGTGGTCCTGCACCTGACGGCCCGGCGTTTACACCTGGGGATGGAAACGGCCATGATCGAGACCATGGGGCAGTTAAGAGGCGCCTATTCCGTGGTAGTCATGACCGAGGATAGCCTCATTGCCGCCAGGGATCCAAACGGATTCAGGCCCCTCTGCCTGGGCAGGCTCAATTCCGGGTACGTCATCGCATCGGAGACCTGTGCCTTTGATCTTGTGGAGGCGGAATTTATCCGGGCCATAGAGCCCGGGGAGATCGTGATCATCAACCAGGACGGCATTAAAAGCGTCGCTTCGGGGATTTCGTCACGCAAAAGCCAGTGCATATTTGAATTGATCTATTTTTCCCGGCCCGACAGCACGGTCTTCGGCGAAAACGTGTACCTGTTTCGAAAACGGCAGGGGGAACTCCTGGCAAAAGAATTCCCTGTGGACGTGGACTTCGTGATGCCGTTTCCCGATTCGGGCAATTACGCCGCCATCGGATATGCCCAGGCCTCG
Source organism: Deltaproteobacteria bacterium (assembly GCA_013349725.1). The sequence continues at coordinate 7,757 of DUZB01000087.1, forward strand.
GGGATTCCGCTGGAAATGGGGATGATTCGAAACCACTATATCGGAAGGACCTTTATCCAGCCGTCCCAGAGCATGCGGGATTTCGGGGTCAAGGTCAAATTGAACCCGGTGAAAGAATTACTGCGGGGAAAGCGGGTTCTTATCATGGAGGATTCCATTATTCGGGGAACCACAGCCAAGACCCGGGTAAAGACCCTGCGGGAGATCGGCGCCAGGGAGATTCACATGGTGGTCAGCTGTCCCCCCCATGCCTTTCCCTGCCATTACGGAATTGATTTTTCCACCCGCGGCGAACTGATCGCGGCCCAGAAATCCGTGGAGGAGATTCGGGCTTTCGTGGGTCTCGACAGCCTGGGGTATCTTTCCATCGACAACCTGAAAAAAGCCACCAGCATCACTGAGGGCGACCTCTGCTTCGCCTGTTTTAACGGGGAATACCCTGTCCCCATCGATAAGGATATTTCCAAGTACTGCCTGGAGTAGGGTGGGATTTCACAGTCTCGCATTCTTCTAAAGAAATGGAAGCCGAATGCCCGCGGGCAAAAAAAAGTGGGGACCCAGAATGAGCCCCCGCTTTGAATTGTTTTTGGATGTTCAGAAAGAGATGGTTTTATTTCTTGCCGAATTTTTTCCGGAATCTATTGTATCCCATAACGCCAAGTCCTCCAAAGAGCAGAGCCATGGTCGTTGGTTCGGGAACTGCTGATGAACCGCCTCCGCTGCCTGGGGGAGTAAATGCTGGCGCTGACCAGAAAGTGATGTGAGAGATGTCATGTTTATTCATCGTCGACCAGTCAAAATCATTGGCCAGAAATACTGCATATTCAGTTCCTGCCTTTACGGTAATAAAATCGATGTCAGACCCATCCGGGGCGGTCCATGTTCCCGTAGTGCCGTCACTGCTTATGGAGTAACCGCCTTTGCTCAAACCATCTGTATCCACGTCAATCTTGAAGCCGCTTAAACCAGCCAAATTGTCCGCGGTAATAGTGTATTGGTCTTGGTATTGGGTAAGCCACGTGGTGACACTATCGGCAGTATCCTGCAACCCTGTAGGGGATTCCTTAGTGCTCGTCCCGATATAAGAAGCGTTCACACCACCTGCCAGACAAAACACAAGAAACACGGCAGAAAGCCAGATCATTTTCTTTTTCATAATACACCCCTATTCCTTACGGTGGCATCCTTTCATAGTTTGTCGATAAAATCTGCTACCGCACTCTAATGTATACCTTTTTTGGTCATTCTAACGATGACGCCTGCGTATGTCAATATTGTTTTGTTATGATCACCATTTGCCATTCGAACAGATCTTTCCCTTTTCACAATATCCCTGAACTCACTTGGATTCAAAAAACTTTACTGTCAAAATAATCAATGCAATAATTGCGCCGGAAAATAATGTGGGTGTCAATATTTTAAGTATGCAATAATATCAAATTGTTGGAGCGCTACAGTTTTNTTATTGCAAGTGAAAGAATGGTGGTAAAGGGAACAGGACTTACGAAAGTGAAATTTGGATTACAGTGTTGGCAGTCCAAGTTTGACGGTATTTGGGCAAATTTCAGAAAAGAGATTTTCCGTCTGAAACTGAAGAGGAAAAAAGAGATCCCTGTAGCTGAGATCAGGAGTTTTTCCCGGATCGTATCCGCTGGAAAATCCTCAGCGGGATAATCAGGCCGAAAAAAGGGATCATGTAGGTGGCGGCAAGGGTGGGTTCCAGGTGGCCGAAGAACTCGGATGCAAAAACAATGACCAGGACGTTGTTGATGTTTCCAAAGGTGATGGCGGCTGCCAATTGATTGCTGAGGGAGGATTTATAGTTCGTGAGAACGCCGATGATCACGTAAATTGCTCCGAGGATGATGGAGATGGAGGTGGCTTCCAGGATAGTTGCCGGGTTCTGCCGGAAAAAATCGGCGTATTTGGAAAACACGGCCAGATTGATGGCCGCAAACATGATGAGGGAGACCGGATAGCGCTTCGCGACGAGTTTGTTCAGGATGGACGGGGACAGGCGCCTCAGGGCTTCCGCGGCGACAGCCGGGACAAAAATAACCAGGGACAGCATCTGGATCATCCTGCTGAGTGGGATGGCCACATCCTGACCGGCCAACAATTTCACTAAGAAAGGCAGGGAAAAAGGCACAATCAGGGAGGAAATGACGACCATGACCAGGACCAGCGAACTGTTTGCGTTTACAAGACCCGATATGAACGGCGCCACCACCCCGGTCGATACCCCTGTCAGGAGCAGCGCCCCGATGGCATATTGCGGGTAGAATTCCCGAAACAGGAAATAGATAAGGGCAGGGACCAGGAGCATCTTCAGGAAAGAGAGCCAGATGACCGCAGGCCCGTGGGATTTCAGGATCTCCCACACGGACGTCATCTGCGTGGTGAGAAAACTCAGGAACAGCAGCAGCATCATGAGGTAGAGGGGAAAGGGCTGCAGAAAGGAAACCTGTTCCGGGAACAGGATGCCAGCGAACAGGGAAGAGAAGATAACGAGGAGGAGAATCAGGTCATTAAGTCTGAACATGGGTTAATTAAAACAGATCCTCTTTCAGTTTTTCTACATTGTTCCTGGCGGGTCTTGTAAAGATCATTTTGTACTGGTGCTCAAAACCTTCAAAGCAGGTGCGGCAGTCCCTTTCAGAACCGCACGCTGTGTTTCCTGCAGGAGGTTTCGCAGGAGGCATGTCCCGTAAGGCTACTTCGAATCCCGCCTCTTTGTACATGGCTACCGCCTCACTGAGGCGCGGTTCGTTTTCCACAAACTGTTTCTTCCAGCCATCTTTCTCCATGGCTTCCGTGATGCTCTTTTCCGATCCTGTCACAGGTCCTCCAGCAGGTGGATGGACTTTCCCGCAAGATCTGCAAGGATCTTTTTTCTTTTTTGGTTCGGATGGTCGGAAAGTTCGGGCAGTCTGACGGGTTCTTCCGGTCGCGGCTTTACAGAAGATAGATGGAAATTGTCGGATCCACTCCGGGCCTCGGAAACAGATCCTTCAAACAGGTCCAGCACAAACTCAAAAATATCCCGGTTCAAGGTGAGAAGGTCTGAGCCTGGCTGAACATGGGAAGAAAAAAGGCCGAACCAGGCTTCTATCCAATGGTTCAGCCGCTTTGTGATCTCTCCTGATGAGGGTCGCGATGTTAACGGCAGGTCATCCAGTATGCCTTCGGCGAGATCTTCGTCACCCATCGCCTCTTTCAGAGGGGATCCTGAAATTTTCAAGCTTCTAAGAGATGCTTCGACGTCTGCGTTCTCTTTTTCCAGCTCTCCTGCCAGATGAAGAATCAGGTGCCACCGGGTGATCCGATCCTTTTGTGTTTCAGAAATGTCAGCTTCTTTTGGACGGATCGCTTTCCGGATTTCCCAGGAGGCTTGATCCCTCTGAAGCTCAGATGCTGCAAAATTAGGCGCCTTGCCCATGTTTTCCTTCATCCAGAGCTTGTATTCAGACAACAGAGGAAGAAAATCTTTATTCGGTTTGAGGCTTTCCGGGGGATACAGGATCGTCACGCGGGTATCGCCCTGTATGTTCGAAAGCGCCTCGGGCGGTTCCATATACCACGGCAGGCAGATCCTGAGCTTTTCAAAGGTCTCAAGAGTTTTGTTGAGTGCCCCCTCTGTCAGGTAACAATGGGGAAAAAGAAGGATATCTGAGCGGCCCAATTCCATGCCTTGCACTTTCAATCCTGTCAAAAAAAAACAGGATTCTCTGCGTTAAAGTAGGTTTATCCAGTTTTGTAAAGAATTGAGGAGACTGTCTTCCGACCTCTGACTTCCCCTGACCTCCGTCCTCAATCCTCTTCGAGTTCTTTAATGTCGGCAAAAAAATCAAGGG
>DUZB01000088.1 GCA_013349725.1 Deltaproteobacteria bacterium
AGTCTGCGTATGGATATGAAGAGGGACTACTACGAGGATGTTCAACTTTTCTCGTCCGGTGTTGTCCTGTTCTGGTTTCTGCTTTTGCTTGCATTTTTAGCTGCTCTTCCATTCTTTGTAAAAAATTACTACATTTATATGGCAAACTATATGGCTATCAATATTATTGTGGCCGTAGGCCTGAATCTGCTTGTGGGATACACGGGCCAGATTTCTCTTGGCCATGCAGGTTTTTTTGCTTTGGGGGCCTATGGGACCGTCATATTAATGTCAAAAGCCCATCTTCCTTTCCTCCTTGCCCTTCCGGCTTCTGCGCTGTTTGCTGCACTCCTCGGATTCCTCCTTGGGCTTCCCGCTCTTCGGCTGGAGGGGCCGTACCTTTCCATTGCGACCCTGGGTTTTGGATTGACGATCACTCAGGTGATCGGCCGGATAGAGTTTTTTGGAGGCAGGCAGGGACTGCACACCCCGGATTTGACCATCGGTCCCTGGCATCTTGAATCGGATAGAGACCTCTATTACCTGCTGCTGCTGATCACGGTCGTTCTTGTCCTTGGGGCACGCAACCTGATCAAGACAAAAGTGGGGCGGGCCTTTATTGCCATTCGGGACGCGGATATCGCGGCTGAAACCATGGGTGTTAATCTCACCTACTATAAGACGCTCGCCTTTGCCGTAAGCGCTTTTTATACGGGCATTGCAGGCGGTCTGTTCGCCTTTGTACTGCGTTTTATCGAGCCTGAGATTTTTGGGATGATGATGTCGGTTATTTTTCTGGCCATGGTGGTCGTCGGGGGGTTGGGTTCACTCTTTGGTTCCATAGCCGGCGCCTGCCTCCTCAGCTGGCTGGACCTGCAGCTCAGAAATATTCTCAGCATACCGTATTTCGGGGAATGGCTGGATGCCCTTTCCAAGAGCTATTTCTCCATTACGGGAGTGTCCAATATTCAGTTTATTGTGTATGGATTGATCATGGTGCTGATCATGATCTTTGAGCCTTTAGGCATCTATGGTTTTTGGATACGGACAAAGATATACTGGAAGACCTGGCCCTTTTGAGATTTGTTTGACCACGAATAGCACGAATAACACGAATGTTTAAATATTCAGGTTTGTTTACCTGCTTAAGGATTTATAAAGATGCTTGAGTTCTTGCAGACCATCGTCAGCGGAATAGCCGTCGGGAGTTCCTATGCGCTCATGGGGCTTGCCATGGTGCTCATTTACAAAACCTCCGAAGTGGTGAACTTTGCCCAGGGGGAAATGGCGCTTGTCTCCTGTTTCCTTACCTATATGGTCTTGGAATACCATGGATTTCCTTTCTACGTTGCGTTTCCGGGGGCACTGGTGTTTTCAGCTATACTTGGATGCATCCTGGAGTTTGCCGTGTTGAGGCGGGCAAAAGATCCGACGATCCTGGGGATGATTATTATCACCATCGGTCTCGAGATGATTCTCATGGGGCTTGTTTCCTGGAAGTTCGGGGCGGACCCAAAGACGATGCCTTTTCCCATATCACCGTATGACAGTGTGGCCATGGGTGAGGTCTTTGTGAGTTCGCTTGAGGTGCTTACGTTCTTTACGGCCCTGGCGGTCATGGCAATCCTTTTCTTTTTTCTGCGGTACTCGAAACTGGGTGTTGCCATGAAGGCGACCCAGCAGAACAACATGGCTGCCCGGCTGATGGGGATCAGAACCAACCGCATATTGATGTTCACCTGGGGAATTTCTTCCGTGGTGGGCTGTCTTGCGGGGCTTCTCATTTCGCCCATGACCATGCAGCCCTATATGATGTGGGGCCCCATGTTGAAAGGGTTTGCTGCGGCCGTGCTGGGCGGGATGACATCCCTTCCGGGCGCTGTATTCGGCGCCTACCTGATCGGGATTATCGAAAATCTTTTCGGTGGATATGTCTCCATTGAATTTAAATCCGTTGTCGCGTTTGCTATCGTTGTTCTGGTGCTTTGCATCAAACCAAGTGGGCTTTTTGCACGTCACTATGTGAAAAAGGTGTAGGGGCGAATGATCATTCGTCCGTACGAATCGTCAAACATTATAAAAAGGAGTGGGCTATGAAGATGAAGGGATTATTCGTGGGAGTTTTGGCAGTTGCTTTGACGTTGGGACTTTCTTTTGGAGTCATGGCTGAAGAGGGGGTGACGGATACTGAGATCCATATCGGCCAGTGGGGACCTCAGACCGGACCGGCGGCCCCATGGGGTTCAGTTGCAAGGGGAACGGATGCCTATTTTAAGATGATCAACGCCGAAGGCGGTATTCATGGACGTAAACTGATCCACCATATGTTTGACGATGGCTACAATCCCGCCAAGACCAAGGCGGGCGTCAAAGAGCTGCAGGAGGGGACAGGCATGTTTGCATGGGTGTCCGGCGTGGGAACCTCGCCGGGCCTTTCCGTTGTGGATTATCTAATGGAGAGAAAAATTCCCTGGGTGGGGCCTTCGGCAGGGTCTCTTCACTGGATTGAGCCCCCCCGGAAATATCTTTTTGCGGTCTACCCTCTTTATTTTATCGAGGCTAAGGGCCTTTGTGAGTATGCCGTAAAAACCTTAGGGAAAAAGCGGATTGCCATTGCCTATCAGAACGACGATTACGGAAAGAACGGTGTCCAGGGCGCTGTCGAACAACTGGAAAAATACGGGATGAAGTTGGTGGCCCAGATTCCCGTCGAGAATACCGATACGGACATGAAACCCCATATTATGCAGTTTAAAAAGGCCGGGGCGGATGTGGTCCTTTTGTGGGTTACGCCGACTCATGCCGTCCGCCTTGTGGGAACCGCGAAAGCCATGCAGTTTGCACCCCAGTGGATGAGTACCAGCACCTGTTCTGATTTTCCTTTTATGTTCAAGATCAGCAAGGGATTGTGGAAAGATGTCATTGCCGCCACTTTTGGGGAACTTCCTGATTCCCAAGATCCGCTCCTGTTGAAATACAAGAAAGATGCCTATGAAAAATATGCGGCAAAGGACGAAAGATGGGGAATCTTCTACTATGCGGGCATCCTTTTTGCGGAACCACTTGTGGAAGGGATCAAGCGATGCGGAAAGGACCTTACGAGGGAGCGCCTGGTGAAGGCAATGGAAGGGATCAAGGACTTCAAGGGGATCGGGGGAAAGATCAGCTATGGTCCTTTAGACCTGGCGGAGCCGTACGCCTGCAGGCAGGGTCAGAAGGAAATTTTCATCGTCAAATGTCTGGATGACGGAAAATATGAAAGACTGACTGGTTGGTGGAAAATAAAATAAGGGGAGTTCAATGAGGTGGGCTGAAGCGTGTAAAACGCTTCAGCCCTTCAGACGGTTTTTTTCAAGGCTGAACACACTATGGCATTTTTTCAGGTTGAAGGTTTATCCATGTCGTTCGGGGGTTTAGATGCCCTCACCGATATCCATTTTCAGGTCAGTAAAGGTTCCGTCTTTGCCATTATCGGTCCGAATGGCGCCGGAAAGACAACCCTTTTTAACTGCATCAATGGGATCTATAAGCCCACAAGAGGACGGGTCCTCTTTAAAGACAGGGAGATTCAGGGGAAAAAGCCCGACCGTATCGCCAAGCTGGGTATTGCCAGAACCTTTCAGAATATTGAGCTTTTTTCTCACATGAGCACCATGGAAAACCTCATGGCCGGGCGCCATAATTTCATGAAAACAGGTCTTTTCAGGGGGGCTTTCATGTGGGGGAGACGCTCTTTCGCGGGAAAAGAAGAGGTGTCCCACAGGAAAAAGGTGGAAGAGATCATCGATCTCCTTGACCTTCAGACCGTCAGGAACAAATTTGTGGGCGGCCTGCCGTACGGGATACAGAAACAGGTTGAACTGGGCAGGGCCCTGGCCCTTGAACCGGAATTGCTGCTGCTCGACGAACCGTGCGCCGGGATGAACTCGGAAGAAAAGCAGGACATGATCTTCTGGGTGAAAGATATTCAGGATGAACTTGGCGTAACCATCCTGCTCATTGAACATGACATGAAGATGGTCATGGACATTTCGGACAGGATTCTGGTGATCAACTTCGGCAGATCAATCATTGAGGGTACTCCGGAAGAGGTTCAGCAGAACCCCGAGGTTCTTAAAGCCTATCTGGGAGAGGACGAAGACGTTGACCTCGATGCTTGAAATAAAGAATATTGAGACATTCTACGGACTTATTTATGCCCTGAGAGGGGTTTCCCTCAGCGTGGATGAAGGCACGGTGACGGCCATCCTCGGCAATAACGGCGCCGGTAAATCGACCATTTTGAAGACCGTTATGGGTCTTCTGGATGATCAGCCGGACAAGGGCGCCATTGAGTTCTTAGGAAAGCGAATCGATGGAAAAGATCCGGAAGTGATCGTCAGAATGGGGATATCCTACGTGCCGGAAGGACGTGAGGTTTTCGAAGAGTTAAGCGTGAAAGAGAACCTCCAGATGGGCGCCTACATTCGGAGCGACCGTTCGGGCATAAGAAAAGACATGGACAAGATGTATGACTATTTTCCCGTGCTGAAGCAGCGGGAAGACCAGTGGGCGGGAACACTTTCGGGCGGCGAACAGCAGATGCTGGCCATCGGCAGGGCTTTGATGAATCGACCCAGTCTCCTTTTTTTAGATGAGCCTTCCCTTGGGCTTTCTCCCCTCCTCGTCAAAGAGATTTTCAAGATTGTGACGGCCATTAATGAGGCGGGCGTTACGATCCTGCTGGTGGAACAGAATGCACGAATGGCCCTGAATATTTCTGATATCGGCCTGATTCTGGAGAACGGGCGATTCGTCATGAAGGGGAACTCAGCGGAGTTGATGGAAGATAAAGATGTCAAGGAATTCTATATGGGCATCAAGTCAGAAGAATCCGCCAAGGGTTTTCAAAGGTGGAAAAGGAAGAAACGGTGGAGGTAGATTTTCGCGGAATGGAATACGACTCAATGATGACCCTTGAAACAGCTCCCAGTATGTTCAGGAAAACGGCCACGAAATATGGTGACCGGATCGCCATGCGCAAGAAAGAATATGGCCTCTGGAATGACATCTCGTGGAATGAATATTACCAGACAGTAAAATATATCGGTTCTGCTCTTATCTCCATGGGGCTTGAAAAGGGGGATTGTGTCTCCATTATAGGGGACAACTGCCCTGAATGGGTAACCATTGACCTTGCCGTACAGTCTTGCGGGGCAATCGCAGTCGGGGTTTATTCTACCAACGCCTGGCCCCAGGTGGAGTATGTGATTGAGAATTCCGACTCCAAGTTTTTCTTTGTGGAGAATGAGGAGCAGTTGGATAAGTGGCTTAATTTCAGGGAGAACGTTCCCCGTTTGAAAAAAGTCGTTGTGTGGGATCTCGAAGGTTTACGGCATTTTGAAGATCCATTGGTCATGACCTATGATGAGCTGATGGATCTGGGAAAAGAGATGGTTAAAGACAATCCCGGCCTTTTAGAGGAGCGCATTAACCGGATCGATCTCGAAGATATTGCCGTCCTCATCTATACATCCGGGACAACAGGCCCTCCGAAGGGAGCGATGCTGACCCATAGAAATCTCATGTGGATGGGCAATGCGCTTACCCTGGAAAATCCCATGACCGATGAAGACGAGGTCCTTTCCTTTTTGCCGCTGTGTCACGTCTTCGAACAGCTGTTCTCCGTTATGGGACATATCACCCATGGGTATGTGGTTAATTTTATAGAAAACATGGAGACCGTGAACGATAACATGATCGAGGTGTCTCCGACCGTGGGTTATGCGGTCCCTCGTATATGGGAAAAATACCTGTCCGCAGTGTACATTAAAATGTCGGACGCCACCTGGTTCAAGAAAATGGTATTCGGATTAGCACTCAACGTAGGAAAAAAACGTGCCACCCTGATGATGAATTTCAAGTCCATCCCCGGGCCTATTGAAATGCTGTACAAATTGGCCCATTTTACCGTCTTTCGGAAACTGAAGGAACGGTTAGGGTTTGACAGGATGCGGATTGCCTATTCCGGTGCAGCCCCCATATCCCCTGATGTACTGCATTTCTTTCAGTCCATCGGGGTTAATCTGGTCGAGGGATACGGGCAGACGGAAGGCACAGGCGTTACCTGTGTCTCCAAAGTAGGGAAGGTGAAGTTTGGAACGGTCGGCCCTCCGTTGATGGGAACGGAGATTCGGATCGCTGAGGATGGTGAAATCCTGGTGAAATCTCCCAGCGTGTTCAAGGGATACTACAAAAATCCGAAAGCCACGGAAGAAACGATCAGGGACGGATGGCTCTACTCCGGGGATGTGGGAGAGATCGATGAAGATGGGTATCTCAAGATTACGGACCGGAAAAAGGATATCATCGTGACGGCCGGGGGAAAAAACATTACCCCGCAATTCATAGAAAACAAGCTGAAATTCAGCCCATACATCAACGACGCGGTGGTCATTGGAGACAAGCGGAAGTTTATTTCCAGCCTGATCATGATTGATGAAGACAACGTGGTGAAATTCGCGCAGGATAATAAGGTGCAGTTCTCCACCTATAAGGACTTGACCCAGTGCCCGGAGATCAACAGGCTTATCCAGGAAGAAGTAAACAAGGTCAACGATACGCTGGCCCGCGTGGAGCAGGTCAAGAAGTTTACCATTCTCCCCAAGAAACTCTATGAAGAAGACGGAGAAGTAACGCCCACCATGAAGGTCAAGAGAAATTATGTCAATGAGGCCTTTGGAGATCTGATTGAGGCCATGTATAAAAGGCCCAAGGTGTAAAAGCCGTAGAAACTGTTATCACGAACACGCTTTCCCCTTGTCAGGTACAGATCTTATTTTTCAAAAAAGAACGAATGTGCCGCACCCGAAGTGAGTATGTGCGCCGATATGAAAAATAGATGCCAGGCCGAGATAGGGGCGGACGATTTCGGGGATGGGGGAAAATTCCTGCCTGCCAAACCATCGGCCGGGACGTAGCCCTGATACACGCTGAAAGCTGCCGTGTTTCATCTGGACTCTCGATGCGGCGGCTGTTGCTGCTTCAAATGCCTGCCGGTCTGCTTCGTCCAGGATGTCCCAGAAACGGGTTGATGCGCCCCGTTTTCCTGTTGACAGGCCGTTCATCCGTGCCATGAAGGCGCCAAGAATATCGCGGAGAGATGGAACCTCATCCAGGGTTATTCTGTTGCTGGATTTCCTTTTGTCCTCGACAGTTTCATGGGGAGCCAGATCAAATGGCGTGATCCATTTGAGCAGGCGAAGGGGCCGCCTTGCATTGGAGTGGAAATCCAGCCCTTCAGACCATTGGGAAGGCGTGGGTTTATAGTGGAGATCCAGCCTGCCGTTTTCCACGAAGGGCTCCCAGACGGGGCCCCGGGCTGCAAAAATGGATTGTATGTCAAATTTGCCCCAGAGGGCGTTGGGGGTCTGCCGGGTCCGATCGATGCTGCTGCCGGATTTTTCCAGCGCGGGTAGTATTACTTCCAGAAAATGGGCATGGTCCGCGCTCTCGCCGATGAGTTTCATTTCCAGAAAAATGGGCTCCCCTTCACCGTATGCCTTTTTCCCGGGATAGCAGAAAAGAACCGATTCAATGGGCCACGCGGCATCGGGAACGATTCTCAGCGCCTTTTTTTTTATGGCGCTGATGCCGCCATATGCCTGCCACGGCAACATGGCTTTTTTCCAGGGTCTGGCCTGGACAGTGGGAAGGCTTTCCGCGATCAGGCTTCCAAGAATAAGGGAAAATTCCAGACCGGGGTAAATCGAAAACCAAACCATCGGGGCATTGACCCTGCAAACAATCAGGTAGCGGAGCAGATTAAGGGGTAAAAGGGACATAGTTCATCAGTTCATAAATCAATTCAATTCTGGTTTCAGGCCATTGTTTGAGTTTCCATGCTGTCAGCATATCCTTGGCTTCCTGGTTGAGAAGATTCATCAGTCTTCCCCAGTAAAACTGTTTTTCGGCCTGATCCTTCAGGTGCGTCACCTCCCTGACCATATTCTGTTCATCGGGACGCAGTTGCGAGCGAAATATGGCGGCCATTTCCAGCAGGCTCAAAAAATCAGAGGCTTCAAAAGTCAGCATACCCTGATTTTCACGTCTTTTAGGCATTTTCAATTGTTCAAGAGCTGAAAAAAATTGAACGCGCAATTGGTCCATCGGGAATCTTGAATCCATCTGGATGGCGCGACACAGCGCATCTCCCATGCTCAGGCTGGAGTTTTTTCCAATGGCTGGTAAAAAAAACAGCAGCCCCTTCAGGTTGGATCCGTGATACAGTAAGATTTCACTGAGCCACTTTTTCAAGGTGTAGTTCCTGAGGACCAAGAGAAAACGATGGTCGTCAACCTGATGGAAACAGCGGACCCGTGAAATGGGCGACCCCTGGTTTTTGTCCAGCAGCTTTGGAATCCGGCTCAAGGAACCCCAGACCACCATACACTGGAGTGAGAGATTGCCCATTGATCCGGCTATATTCGCAATATGGTGACAGGTCTTGCAGTAAAATCGGGATGATTGCAGCGCCCTCGGATAGACCCAGCAACGCATGCACGGTCCGCCGGCGCCATAAACGGGCGGCCCGATTTCTCTCCGGTCGGAGAAAAGATCGGGCTTTGATTCCATACAGTCCAGAACCGCGATCAACTCGGCGCCGTTTCGACAGCGGCGAATCCAATCAAACCTGCTCAGCATTCAAAACCTTCCGGAGCGCCGCGTAGTTGGAAAGGACTTTGGGGGTCACCCAGTCGGAGACGGCAAATGGCGTTTGCCAGTCGTCATCCATTGTACCGCCGTAGCGCTTTGTCCAGTCAATGAGAAAACTGGTCGGTTTTATGCTCAGGCCAAGGCTGCCGAAGCCGAGATAACGGGCGCTGCCGATTTTATGGGCAAGCCCTTCTTCAAGGGTGATGCACCAGATCAGTCGTTGCAGTTCTTCTTCCAGCAGGTTCCAGAAACGGATGCTGAACGTGGCCCTGGAGCCGGGCCGAACGGCTCTGAAGTAGGAAGCGTCGGGGCCTTCCGGCTCAAACCCTGTCAATTCTTTCACAATGGGGGCCAACGGGACGTGGGGAAAAATTCGCCAAGTGTTGTCCACGAGGGTTTTCTGAGCGGATGCGTCGGGCGCCTGCTTCCAGGCATTGTTGACGTAATGCCAGTCTCCATAGGGGTAGGGTACTTTGAACCATGATAATTCAGGCTGATTGAAGGTTGCAAATGAGAAGGATGTCCGCCCGGTCAGGGCATTGTTGGGGCCTTTTCCCACCCATCCGAACAGGCTGTCCACCGGGTTCAAACGACTGATGTCTCTGCTATCCACTTTGGAAGAGCTGGCGATGGCGTAGATGTTTCGAACCATCCCCTTGATGCTCTTGCTGGGCAGCGCATAGGCTTTCGCTACGTTTCGATTATCCGGGTCCGGTGGGGAGAAGGAGAAAAAGTCCCAGCCGTTAATGGCCCCTTCCGCATGCATCGTGGTGTGTGAGGGCGCCCCGCTTTCCCGAATATTGATCGGGGTCAGGGCTTCCGCTTCCACGTGCAGCACGCCGCAATAGCCGCCAAAGGCCCGGTGGGATATGAATCCTGAGCGTGCCACGGGAGGCGTTTTGGCTTGATCTTTTGCTGCCGGTGCAATGGGTTGTGTGGGGTTGAGCGCTCGGGCCGCCTCGGCTCCTTTGAGGGTCATTCCCTGCCACGCCCCCTTTGGCGTCAGGGTTGTCTGATCAAAAAGGGCCGATGAAATCTGGTCGGATTGGGATGTGAGCCAGGTCAATTGGACCACATCAGCCTCTATCCAGCCAAAACCGTTGGTCTTCTCGCCGCCGAAAGGAATGTCTCCCCGTCTGAAATCCCGCAACAGGTGATACAGGATCGATATGGCTTCCATGTCTTTTTTTTCAATGTCCTGAATATCCATCTTGAACAGGAATTTGAGATTTTCACCATAAGCAAACAGGTAGTCGTGCTTGGCCGTTTCAACGGGCCGGCCGGTCCTTGGGTCAATCCGAATGCCATCCATGGAGCACCAGGATTTCCTGGAATCGTCCGGATCCACCAAATAGGCGTCGGAAAAGAGGACTCGTCCCCGTTGCCCCTGTTTTCCAAAAAGTACGCTCAGGAGATGATCAGTTTTGGCTGATTCACCCATAAGGGTTTTCATGACCTGGGATGCCCGTTTTCTGAAGGCCCCCTTGATGGTGCTCCCGGGAATGAAAACTTCCCATGAGCCCGCCTCCTGATTGGACGGGGCCCAGGTAAGCATGCGCATGAACATATTGTCGTAAGGTTTTCCATATTTCCGGGAGATCTCCCGATTGGCGCTCCCGCCGGCCCTGAAGTCGATATGATGGGGCAGGGAAAGCTCATGCCGCGTTTGGTCCCGGTAGGTTTCCAGGAACTCAATGAGGTTTTGGTCATTGGTTATACTCTTGTTGAGGTTCGTGGTGTTCAGCATGTGCCGATACTGGACTTTGCTGTGTACGTCCAGGAATTCGCGCCAGGCGGCCGGGCTGACGCCTTCCGGCGGTTGGTCCGGTTTGCCCCACTGGAATTCATTGATTCGTCCGTCAAGGAGCATTATTTTTATTAATGCATGTTCTTCTCTGTTTTCGATTTCCACATCCACCCAGGAATCGCTCTGAATCAGCTTTATCTGCTGGTCAATTTGTTGATAGAAGGGGCCGATAGTGGATTGGCACAAGGGGGTAAGTGCCTGAACCAGGGCTTCCTGGTCCGCGATACTGTCAAAAAGATTCTGAGGAGGAACCTTTTCCAGGCCCAGGCTCCGGGCGATCTCTTCCCATGCCTTGGCATCAAAATCTTTTTTCTCTTCTCTTTTCTTTTCAAGGGCGCCGACCACCCGGTTGGCCATGTTGGCCTTTTTCCCAAGGGCCTCCTTTATTGCGGTAGCGGCTTCGTCCTCTGTGACAAAATTCTGCTCCGAAAGGGGTATCAGTTGGGAAATCAGTTTCTGGGCCAGGCCATGCTTTCCTTTTCCCAGTTTTTCGATAGCGGGGGCCGGAAGGTTCCATGTCTCCACTTCGCCGGACGCGCATTCCATCAACCATATGGCAATGGCCTTGGGCAGGTAGCCTGCAAATTTTTTCTTCCAGTCCTCGGGGTTGAAGATGGGGCCTCCCATAACCTTGTCCAGACGGTCGCGAATGGGGTCCGGCAGGTTTTTGAGGGATTCCAGAAGCTGTCGGCCCTCGATGGCTATAAAGGATGGCGCGTCCGGGTCGATCTTTCCCCAGTTCCACCCTACCAGGATGGGATTCATGGCGTCAAAGGCCATTTCCAGGCGAAGGTGGTTGATCCCTTTGGACAACGGGGGGGCCTTTTTCGGCTCTTCAAAAGGCAGGTCCATTTCCAGGCGAACATTGCCTAACCCC
>DUZB01000089.1 GCA_013349725.1 Deltaproteobacteria bacterium
CCCAACTATGCATCATAGCTTCAAGCCATTTTCGCCCGATCTGAAATCACAAAAATATTGAAATAGCCCGCTATTCCTTCAACTTTTGTGGTTTCAGTTCGAACAAACCTGGCCCAAATCTATGCGCCTTCTTGCGAAAGTTGTTTCGTCCACGTTCCTTACCGGACAGTGTCGAGACCTTTGCAAAAGGGGATGTTTTGCAAAGGTCTCGGTGTCAGCGGCCTGCATCCAGATGTACCCGCACATGCTTTGATAGATCGGCTAAAATAGCATCGAACTGCTTTCTCATTTCGATCATATTGCGCCTCATGCCCAAGATGATCTCAACACCCGGCAGGTTCACTTCCAACTCCTCCATCAGCATTTTGGCAACCCGCAGCTTCTCCATTTCCACTGTGGAGAATTTCCTTGCGGGGGGTTCATCATCCTCAAAGGTAGCGCAGACAATGCTTTCTTCCTCTAAAACCTTGAGAAACTGCTCGTCAACCTCGAAAAACTCCAACACCTCTGTTACCGTCCAGAATTCTTTAGCCATGACAAATTCCCGAAATCCAACCTAATAGTTCACGAAAAAGGGTTTCAGCACTACTAAGGGTCTGGAAATCAATAACTCATCGTTTTCGCATCCCAGCTTCAGGCCATCTCCGGCCAATCCTCAATCGCAAAATCCTGAACGTGGTCCTACCACGATTGCGGTTTTGCTCAATTGGATCGACCAAATATGGCCTAAATCTGTGCGCGAATTCCAACGAGTTATTCCTTTCCAGACCCTAATCCATTTCTTGCGTGGTGACGGGAGCGTATCACAACCATAAAAAGTTTACAAGCTGATAGTCAAAAGATCAGTACAATTATCGTTTACATCCATTGCAGATCATGTTATTGCTGACACGCAATTTTCCCTGGCATTTTTGAATCGTTTGAATTTGCAGGGAAAACAAAATCAACCGTGTGGAGGAACCCTTAATGCTTCTGAGCCTTATGAGAAAGCATGCCAAATCGTGGCTTATAAAACTGCTGATAGCAATCATTGCCGTCGTTTTTGTGTTTTATTTCGGATACTCTTTCAATTCCGACAAGAATCTGAAAGTCGCCTATGTGAATGGAGAACTGATCAGCGAGCCTGAATACCAGAAATCCTACCAGGATATGCTGGAAGCAGTAAGAAACAGATATAAAGATATGTGGGATGAGAACCTCATAAAATCTCTGAATTTGAGGGACAGGGCGCTGGAAAATCTTATTAACCAGCGGCTGATGACCCAGGCCGCCAGACGTCTGGGCCTGGACGTAACGGAAAGTGAGATACAGAAGGCTATCATGAGCTACCCTGCTTTTCAGGTAAACGAACAATTCGACGTGGGTAGATACCGATCTCTCTTAGGGTACAACCGAATGAGCCCTGAAGACTTTGAGTTGAACATGGCTCAGGAGTTGATTGACAAGAAACTTCGCCAGTTCCTTTTTGCCTTTCTGGATATAACCGACCAGGAGATACAGGATTACTATGCCTTTATGAACGAAAAGATAAAGATAAGCTTCGTTCAGTTCAAGGCGGACGATTACAAAAAAGGAATAAAGGCGACCCAGGCCGATCTTGAGACCTATTTCAAGGAGAATCAGGAACAATACAGATTGCCGAAGCAGATAAAGGTATCCTTTATCGAAATTGATCCGGAAACATTCAAGGGAAAAGTGGAGATCACCGAAAAGGAAATCGACGGGTATTACGAATATAACCGGGAGAGATTCTCGGAACCCAAACAAGTAAGAGCAAGACATATCCTTTTTAAATTAAACGAGAAAGCCAGCGATGAAGACGCGGAAAAGGTTCGAAAAAAGGCCGAGCCGGTTCTTGAAATGGCAATGAAAGGAGAGGATTTTGCTGAACTTGCCAAGAAGTATTCCGAAGGCCCGACCCAAAGCAAAGGGGGGGATTTAGGGTTCTTTGAAAAAGGGAAGATGGTTCCTGCTTTTGGCGACGTGGCCTTCGCCCTGAAAGAAGGAGAAATCAGTGAAATCGTACGAACCCCTTTCGGTTTTCACATCATCAAGGTGGAAGAGATTAAAGAAGCGAGAACCAAATCGCTCGTGGAAGTAAGGGAAGAAATCACAGGGGTCATTTCCAATAATATTTCCGCGGAATTAGCGCACGAAAAAGGGCTGAACATAACGGATCAGATGCCGTATGATGTGGATCTTGCCATCTATGGCAAAGAGCAGGGCTTTGATGTAAAGGTCTCGGATTTTTTTGCCGGTGGCGCATCCGTTCCGGGCATCAAGGAAAGCGAAAAAATGAGCGAGTCCCTGTTTGCCCTTGACAAGGGCGAAACCAGTGAACTGGTCAGGTTAGGAGACAAATTCTATATTTTCCAGATAGCCGAGAGCAGGGAATCCTCCATCCCTGAGCTCAAGGACGTGGAAGAACGTGTAAAAGAAAGTTATATGGGCGCCGAGGCGGAGAAGGCTGCCAGGGACGCGGCTGAAAAGTATCTGAAGGAGCTCAAGGGAGGAAAATCCTGGGAGGAACTGGCGAAAGAGAAGGACAGAACGGTTGAGACAACAGAGTTTTTCAGCCGTAAAGACCCTTTCCCGAAAATCGGGTACGCGCCGGATCTGAGCGAAATGGCCTTTGGACTTGGTNCCGATAAAAAGTACCCTGAAAACGTTTTCGGAAACCCCCAGGGGACTTTNGTGATCAGATGGGATGCGAGCCAGGGAATCGATGAGAAAAAGTTTGAAGAGGAAAAGGAGCAGTACCGTTCCATGGTTGCTCAGACTTCTCACAGGCGTATCTTTGAAACATGGCTCCAGAATCTGAAAAAGAATGCAAAAATCGAAATCCTGAGACCGATGGCGGGAAACAGTAATTAGCGGTTTCAGGTGCGCTTGATGGAATACTTCCTGCCGTCCAAACGGATAACATAGTTGCCGTTTTCTTCTTCAATATATTCGGCAAGTTGATAATAGGCCTGCCGTAAAAAGCGGGCAGGAAAGGTATTGTTCTTTATTCTGCAATAAAGGACATTATCGTTTCCTGTGCAAAGGGTTTCCGGCAAAAGATTTTCCCTTGTGCCATCGCTCAAATTGAGTACAAACCCGGGTTTTCCGTTTCTTGTTTTTTCCCCAAATAATACCCGGGTAACCACAAAAGCCGTATCTTCAACATCCACATAACATTGTGTTCCCTGCCAGTTGATGATGTACTGCCCTTCCGAATCCAGCTCCATATTCCGGTAGAACAGTTGGATAAGGTCTCTGCGAATCATCTCAGCGCCTTTATGGGTCCAGCACCCTTCTTTATCAATATGAATAAGGCATGGTTTAATTTCATCTGTCCCAGGCGCCATGGTTAAAAACCCTCTTCCGCATTCGTCATTCGTCATTCGTCATTCGTCATTCGTCATTCGTCATTCGTCATTCNTCATTCGTCATTCGTCATTCCCATAGCACCTCCTGCCTGATTTTACAAGCCTGTCGCCATTTTTTCATTGCGCTGCCTGTCTTGACAAGCTTCATTATTAAGCTTAATTTTATAATATTTGTACGAATAAGAGAGTAGTCTGTTTTGCAATTCCATCTCCATGGGAGGAACATAATATATGCGATTTGATAAATTCACTTTAAAATCACAGGAAGTCGTTCAGGCATCCCAGCAATTAGCGGAAAAGCTGGGACATCAGCAGATTGAACCGGAGCATCTGGTAAAGGTCATTCTGGAACAGAAGGAGGGGGTTATTCCTCCTCTTCTGGGGAAAATCGGGGCCGGCCAGAACCAGCTTCTCCAAACCTTTGATGCCGCGCTGCACAAGCTCCCCAAAGTTTCCGGCACAAGTCTGGGGCAGGCCTATATCTCTCCAAGAGCAAAAGCTGTGCTTGACCAGGCCTTTACCGAAGCAGAGCAGGTCAAGGACGAATTTGTGAGCCTGGAGCATATCCTTCTGGCCGTTACGGATGAAAAAAAAGGCGAAGCCGCAAAAATTCTCAAATCAGCCGGAATTACGAGAGATTCCATTCTCAATTCGTTGGTGGATATTCGGGGAGGCCAGAGGATTACCGACCAGAATCCTGAAGATAAATATCAGGCACTGGAGCGGTTCAGCCGAGACCTTACAGCGGTAGCCGCCAAGGGCAATCTGGATCCCGTAATCGGTCGAGATGATGAAATCCGAAGAATCATTCAGGTCCTTTCCCGAAGGACCAAAAACAACCCGGTACTGATCGGGGAACCGGGTGTGGGAAAAACAGCCATTGTTGAAGGTCTGGCGCAGCGGATCATTCAGGGCGATATCCCGGAGACACTGAAAGACAAAAGGGTCGTGGCTCTCGATATGGGGTCGCTCATAGCCGGGGCAAAATATCGGGGGGAGTTTGAAGACAGGCTCAAGGCCGTGTTAAAGGAAGTAACGGACTCCCACGGCCGGATCATCCTTTTTATCGACGAGATGCACACCCTGGTGGGTGCGGGCGCCGCCGAGGGCGCCGTGGATGCCTCCAATATGCTCAAACCGGCCCTGGCGAGAGGCGAGTTGCGATGCGTTGGGGCCACCACCATTAAGGAATACCGGAAATACATTGAAAAGGATGCGGCTTTTGAAAGACGGTTTCAACCCGTTATGGTGGAGGAACCCTCTGTGGAAGACACTATTTCCATTTTGAGAGGGTTGAAGGAAAAGTATGAGGTGCATCACGGGGTTCGCATCAAGGATTCCGCGCTTGTGGCTGCCGCGACCCTGTCAAACCGGTATATTACGGACAGATTTCTGCCGGACAAAGCCATTGACCTCATCGATGAGGCCACGTCCAAACTCAGGATTGAAATCGACAGCCTTCCCGCTGAAATTGATGATCTCCAGCGAAAAACCACCCAGTTGGAGATAGAGCGGGAAGCCCTCAAGAAGGAGAAAGACAGGGCTTCGAAAGATCGACTGGAAAAGATCAAGGACGAACTGGCCGGCCTTCAGTCCCAGACAGAAGAGATGACCGCTCACTGGAAAAGTGAGAAGGATGCCATTTCAAAGATTCGGGAGATCAAGGAGAATCTGGAATCCACAAAATCGGAAGCACAAGTGGCTGAACGTGCAGGCGATCTTGCCAGGGCGGCGGAACTCAAATATGGGAAGTTGATCCAGCTGGAAAGTACGCTGGAGGAGGAGAACAGAAAACTTGAAGAACTCCAGTCCAGTCAGAAAATGCTCAAGGAAGAAGTGGACAGTGAAGATATTGCAGAGGTTGTGGCCAAATGGACGGGTATTCCTGTTTCACGAATGATGGAAGGGGAAAAAGAAAAACTCCTCCAGATGGAGGGACGTCTATCCCTGAGGGTGGTTGGGCAGGACAACGCCATTAATTCCGTGGCCAATGCCGTTCGCAGGGCGAGATCCGGGCTTCAGGATCCAAACAGGCCCATCGGATCTTTCATCTTCATGGGCCCGACCGGTGTGGGAAAGACGGAGCTTGCCCGAGCACTGGCCCAGTTCCTGTTTGATGACGAGCAGTACATGATTCGCGTGGATATGTCGGAATATATGGAAAGGCACTCCGTTGCCAGGTTGATAGGAGCCCCGCCAGGCTATGTGGGGTATGAAGAAGGGGGATACCTCACGGAGGCTGTGAGAAGGCACCCTTATTCCGTGGTCCTGTTCGATGAGATAGAAAAGGCCCACCCCGATGTGTTTAACGCCCTCCTTCAGATCCTGGACGATGGGCGGATGACGGATGGAAAAGGCCGTACGGTGGATTTCAAGAACACGGTGCTCATCATGACTTCCAACGTGGGGAGCCAGTTTATCCAGGAGATGACGGGTCGCGACAACGCGGAAATGGAAAAGGCCGTCATGGATGCCCTTCGGGCCACCTTCAAGCCGGAGTTCCTGAACCGGATTGATGATATCGTCATCTTCAATTCTCTTGGTCAAAAAGAGATCCGAAAGATCGTCGGCATCCAGATCAGTTTGCTTGGAAAGCGTCTGGAAGACAGTAAAATCACACTGAAACTCACGGACAAGGCGGAAGAATTCATCGCCAACACAGGATTTGACCCGGTGTACGGGGCAAGGCCCCTCAAGAGGGCCATTCAGCGCTACATCCAGGATCCTCTCGCTGTCAAAATATTGGAAGGGGCGGTAAAAGAAGGGGATCAGGTGACCATAGACGTCCAGGACGGACA
Organism: Deltaproteobacteria bacterium; assembly: GCA_013349725.1. The sequence goes on from DUZB01000089.1 coordinate 6,170, forward strand.
GGTGGTATTTGAATAACTGACTGAAAAATTGGCTTGCACAACAAGGTTTCAGGTTTCGGGTTTCAGTCTCCTATGGGCTCGATGTATCCATGCTGTCCCGGAATTTCACTGACACCTGACACCTGACACCTGACACCTGACACCTGACACCTGAAAAAAGACTATCTGAGATCAATTCAGAATATCAAGCAAATCCGTGATGAACCCCGCAAGATCTTCAAACCCGTTTCCCGTTCAGCTTTTCCTTCAGGCTGGGCGAAGTTTTGAAGGAAACCCGTCTTCTGGACCCTATGATGATGGTTTCGCCTGTCTGTGGATTTCTTCCAGGCCTGGACCATTTAAACTGCACCCTGAACTTCCCGAATCCCCGGATAAAAATATCGTCCCCGCCGGCCAACGTTCTCTTCATGATCTCAAACAGGTGATCGACGATTTCCGCAGCCCTTTTCGGGTTCAGAAGAACGCAGTCCATCTCCGGAAAAAGAAAGAGCTGAGGCCCCTTTTCCTTATTTTTGAAACGAACCTCTTCCCGCACTTTCCTGATAATACCCGTTTTTGTCAGCGTCATATTTCGCACCTCATCACCATTGCCGGCTATCCGCCGAATTGCATATCGTAAAGCTGCTTGAACCGTCCGTTTTTCTCGATAAGTTCCTGCCTGGTTCCCGATTCCAGAATTCTTCCTTCCTCAATAACAAAGATGCGATCCGCCCGCATGATCGTGCTGAGCCGATGGGCAACGATCAGGATGGTTCTTGTGCCTTTCAGGTCTTCAATGGCTTTCTGGACCAGCCCTTCGCTTTCAGCGTCCAGGGCCGAGGCGGCTTCATCCAGCATGAGAATGGCCGGGCCAACCAGAATGGCTCTTGCAATAGCAAGGCGTTGTCTCTGCCCACCGGAAAGAAGGCTTCCCTGGTCGCCAATCCTGGTGAGATACTGCTCCGGTTGGGCCATGATGAATCCATGGGCATGAGCGGCCCTGGCGGCTGCGATGACCTCCGCTTCCGATTTTTCCGGACTTCCATAACGGATGTTGTACAGGATCGTCTCATTAAAAAGGAGCGTTTCCTGGTTCACGACTCCGATCTGTTCTCTTAAGGATTTAAGAGTCACATCCCGTATGTCCGTACCGTCTATGGTAATGCTGCCGGCATTCACATCATAAAAGCGCGGGACAAGATCAAGGAGCGTACTTTTTCCTGCGCCGGTGGAACCGACGAAAGCGGCCATCTCTCCCGCCTTTACGCGAAAGCTGATCTGTCTCAAGACCGGGCTTGCCTTTGAATAGCTGAAATCCACCCCCTGAAATTCAATGGCATCTTTATGCCTGGCCAGGGGAAGGGCGCCTTCCTTATCCTGAATATCAGGAACGGTCTCCATAATCGCGAATACACGGCCGGTGGCCCCCTGAATGGTCTTGATATTGTTATTGACCAGAGCCAATCTTTTTATGGGCCTGTAAACCCGCGAGAAGGCATAGGCCATGGCCATAAGCTCCCCCAGAGTGTGGTGAAAATAGATCTTTCCGGCAATGAGGATTCCCGGCATGACCAGAAAAACCACGGTGTCCATCATGGGGCCCAGACCCTGCTGCCAGCGGTTCCAGTGCATCACTCTTTTGTAGAGGTTTTCGGCCAGCTCACTGAACCTGTTCACCTCTCGCTTCCCGGTAAAAAAACCATGGATCAGCTTCAGGCAAAGAAGGGTTTCATGATAATCCGCGGTTACTTCCGCGGTGGCATCCTGCACCCTGACCGACTGCTTCTTCACTTTCCTGCCGAACAACCGAACCAGGATTGCGATGAACGGAACCACGAAAAAAACCAGCAGGGTCATCTTCAGATTCATGACGAAGAGGTAGAGCAGAAATACCAGGGCCGTGATCGGATACTCGATGAGTCCGAGAAGCACTTCCGAGATGAGGTTCTGCAATACGGCCAGATCGGCTGTGGACCGGGCGATCAGTTCACCCGATTTCTTGCTGTGGTAGTACCCCATGGAAAGGGAAATGAATTTTCTGAAAAGGTCGATGCGGAGGGCTTTGACGGCCCGGTTCGCGAATGCGGCGGCTGCGAGACCGCTGAAATAAGTGGTCACCGATTTGAAGAATATGGAAACGAAGGCGACCAGGGTAAGGAGAACCAGCAGTCGATTGGGAGAGATACTTTTTATCAGGACCAGTTCGGTCCTTTGCCAGGAGAACCAGGAACCGGATTGAAATGCGATCCAGGGGATCTTCCAGGCCACGGGATCAGAACCGGTTTTCATTCCCTCATCAACAAATGGCTGAAGGAGATAAACGGGAACCACCACAAAAATGGATGAGATAGCGGCAAGAACAAGGGCGCAGATGACTAATGCGCGGTGCCCTCTTACGTAGGAGGCGATATCTTTGCCTAAAATGGTATCCAGCATAACTGTTTTACAGTGCGCCGATAAGCCGAGAAATGACGATGCGCTGCACTTCGGAGGTTCCTTCTCCGATCTCCAGCAGTTTCTGGTCCCTGTAAAACCTCTCTACGTTGTACTCGTTCATCAACCCATAGCCCCCGTGGAGTTGAACGGCATGGTTGGCGCATCGGTACATGACTTCGGAACAGTGAAGTTTTGCCATGGCGGCTTCTTTTGAAAAAGGTTTGTTATTGTCCCTGAGCCAGCAGGCTTTGTACAGGATAAGTCGTGCGCACTCAATTTCCAGGGCCATATCGGCTAATTTAAAGGCATTGACCTGAAAAGTGGAGATCGGTTTCCCAAACTGTTCCCGTTCCCTGGCATATTTCATGGTCAGATCAAAACATCCCTGGGCGCCCCCTAACCCCATGGCCCCAATGGACAATCGGCCTCCGTCAAGGGTCTGCATCATCTGGTGAAACCCGTTCCCCCTCGGGCCCAGCATGTTCTTTTCGGGAACGCGACAGTCATCAAAATACAGCTCACTGGTGTTGGAGGAACGCCACATCATTTTCCCGTGCATCTCTCTGGACTCAAAACCCGGGGTCTCCGATTCAACAAGAATGCACGATAACTCAGGCCGACCATCCTTTCTGGTCCCTGTGCGGCAGAGGGAGGTGATACCGGAGGTGAGTTTCGTTGAGGCGTTGGTGATAAAGATCTTGCTGCCGTTTATAACCCATTCATCGCCATCCAGGACAGCTGTAGTCTTGGAGTTGCCCGCATCGGATCCGGCATTCGGCTCCGTTAATCCAAAGCCCCACAAGGCCTCGCCGCTGCATAATTTCGGAAGATATTTTTCCTTCTGTTCCTCGTTCCCGAAATAGTACAGAGGACCTATCCCAAGGGAATTGCCTGCCGCCACGGTAGCTGCATGGGACCCGTCAACCCGGGCGATTTCCTCCGTGGCAATAATATAGGACAGGTAGTCCATACCCTGGCCCCCATATTTTTCCGCAACGAACATGCCGAAAAGACCCAGATCGGCCATTTTCCCCATGGTTTCATAGGAAAATTCTTCCTTTTGATCCAATTCAATGGCTACCGGTTTGATTTCTTTCTCGGCAAAATCACGAACAGAATTGCGGAGAATGTCCTGCTCCATGGATAGACTGAAGTCCATAATAACTCCTTATTTTTGAATAGAAACCTGGCAACCGACAACTGGCAACCGTAAACGGGTATGTTGTTTTTATAGGCAGATGAGGAAAACTTGTCAATCATAAAAAAGGAAACGGAATGCCATGATGAATTTTAATTTATAGTTAAGTGTGAATTTTTTGAAAAAAGGCATAAAAAAATATATTGACATATCAAGAATATTTATCAATACTGAATTTTAACTTATACAAAATACTTCTGTTTCAAGGGGCTGACTGTTGAATATTGGTTCATTGATCCGGAAACACCGGAAAGAACAAAAACTGACGCTGAAAACCGTCTCCCAGAAGGCGAATGTTTCAGAAGGTTTTCTGAGCCAGGTAGAAAATAATGTGAGTTCGCCATCGGTAGAAACGTTGGTGAGCATCAGCAATGCTATCGGCGTGAACGCGGGAGACCTCCTGAACCAGATCGAAAACCAGGAACGACTAATCCTTATCCGCAGGGAAGAATGGATCGATGTGGATCTTCCCCACACGGGATTTGCCACCAGAAGATTTTTTGCGCCTGAAAGCAGAAATGTCATTGACAGCGCCATTCTTGTGCTTGAGCCTGGAAAATCGATTCCGGTTCGAAAAGGAATCAAAAATGGCCAGGAAATACTCTGTATCCTGAAAGGGTCCCTTGAGCTGACCCATCAGGGAAAAAAGATCCTGCTGTCAGAAGGGGATACCGTTCATTTCTGGTCGGATCTGCAGAAACAGAGCATCTCAACATCTGATGACAACACCGCCGTGGCATTGTGGATTGGCACCTTGTGATCACTTGAAACGCAAAACTTAAACCCTGAAACTAAAACCCTAAAACTCATTTTTTTCCCCAAGAAAAAAATGCTACAGACGCAAAAACGAAAGGAGGAGTAAGGATGATCAAATTCAGTGAAAGGCAACTCAGGACACCAAAGCTCATGCGTCCGGTTTATCTTGTAACGGCAGGTCAGTCGAAGTTCGATCGGGCTATTCCGGAGAAAAGGACGGAAGAACTCTGTGTCGATGCGCTGACAATGGCGGCAAGGCTCATCGACAAGACACCGGCGGAGCTGAAAAGCTACATTCATACGGCCTATTACGGCCATTTTGCCGACCATTTCGGCGACCAGCTTCTTGGTGAGGCAGTTATCCACGACAGGCTGGGACTGGATCCTCTTGGAAATATCGGGGTCAAGACGGGAGGCGCTACAGGTGGCTCAACGCTGTGGGAAACGGTCAAGGCCGTGGCTTCCGGGTATTCCGACTGTGCGCTGGCCATGGGCTGGGAGCGCATGGACGAAGTTCCCACGGATGAGGGGAACCATCTGATATCCTGCGCCGCGGACAAGGATTGGGAAACCCCTCTGGGCCATATCTATACCGGTTACTATGCCGTGATGGCTCAGAAATACTGGCAGGTATTTGGAAAAGAGGAAGAATCGTTTCGCCGCACTCTGGCGGAGATCTCCGTCAAGCACCACGGATACGCCCGATTCAACCCTTACGCCCAGGCGCCCATGAAGATTACGGTGGAAGATGTTCTC
>DUZB01000090.1 GCA_013349725.1 Deltaproteobacteria bacterium
ATCCTTGACACCAAAGCCACCTAAAAATATGCAATAGTTCCGGAACAATCTTACACTATTTCCCCTGCAAAATCCAGCGAATGTTGCAGAGATCCTTCAATCAGAATTTCAGAAAAATCGGACTGATTCTATGTGGGGAAAGGGGACGTCCATAAAATCATAAAAATGTAAGAGTAGTCAAAAAATAAGAGGCAGGCAATAGCTTGGCCTGTTGCCGGTCAATCCATTGGCTGGCTTCATGATTTTGGCATTTTGGACAACTGCGGCGCCCGCAGGACATAGGTCGCCACTCTGCCTGGGATGATGGGGGCATACAACCACCGCATTCACTTGTATTCACAAGTGATGCAGAGCGTTGACCGTCAAATGTGAAAACATAAAAGTGTTGCCAAAATGCACACAATGTGATAATCTATAAAACAAATGAAAAGCATAAACTGGAACACAGAAAAGAGCATGGCTCTCAAGACGTCACGGGGCATCTGTTTTGAGGATGTGGTTTTCTACATTGGAAGGGGTGATATATTGGAGGATTATCTGCATCCAAACCAGCAGGAGTACCCCGAACAGCGAATCATGGTCATAGCTTTCAACAATTACGCCTACCTTGTACCTTATGTTGAGAATGAGGAAGAGTTATTTCTGAAGACCATAATCCCAAGCAGGAAGGCGACACGGCGATATCTTGGAGAAAAATATGAAGACTGAATTAGCAAAAGAAGAAAAGGAAATACTCGATAGCTTCGAGAAAGGTGAATGGATCCCCGTTACAAACCTTGCGAAAAGAAAGAAAGAGTTGGTTGCGTATGCCCGCAATACCTTGCGAAAGGACAAGAGGTTGAATATACGAATTTCTGAAAGAGACCTCATTGAGCTTCAGAGAAAAGCGGTTAAGGAAGGCTTGCCCTATCAGACTTATGTATCAAGCATCATTCACAAATTTATCAATGGATCTCTGATCGATGCTGGAAAATAAAATGGCCGGGGCAATCCAGCGGATTCGCTACGCTCACCGCTGATTTTTTAGTTTGGGTGCGACACGATGTCAAATAGTTTGAGTGTACTCAGATAGAGTTACCTTGGGCTACGATGGCCAGGTTGCCTGCAATCGGCCCTACGCCAATTCGAAACATGGTCAGATATCCGGAACTATCCCTTCCCGCCTGACAAAAACGACCTGTTGCGCATAAAAGAGCCGATGGGTTAGGAGGGCACAGTGTTTAAGCCAAGTGAGGCAACATTGGTCATAAGCATATTAAATCCCTATGCGGAGAAATCAACCTTCGTCCGATATTGTGATAGCCGGTTCCGGATTTAAACCCATACCACCCACCCTGGCGCCTTATTTGTTAATCCCTCCCAGACTAGCTCACCTCATTTGGTCCAAACACCCCTTCTGCCGCTGGCTCGGGCGCCACTTGTTCATTGCGTGGAGGGTTCGCAATCCATGCAAGTAAGTCTTTAACCGCCTTGCTCCCTTCTTCCTTTGACACGCCTGGATCCTTTGATAGTTGATCCAGAAATGTCTGAAAGGTATTAAGTTGAGAAGCCTCAGACTTAGACTGTGAAACCCCCTGGCCTGATCCGAAAAATAGTGAATTATTAATTGCTGATATCATTGTTATTCTCCTTCACATGGTTTATTCATGCATGTTAAAGTTGGTTCCAGGCACTTCATAAAGTGACAAATATGCTATGCGAAAACAGGTTTTTACATGAAACTCCTCAAAGCATCCATAGCTGCCCGGGAAGACATGCCAAAAGATTGTCTGCCTACATCATTGGCTACCAATTGTGCAAGAATAATAGCCTGCTCCTCATCAATGGGTTCAAACACTACTGCCGGCATCTCTGAAACGTTGGCTGTTATTTTGACAGTATCTGCTCCTACAATAGGATCATCTTTTCCCTTGTCCGTTTTAGATTGCGTTTGTTGTTTGACCTCATTCATCTTTTGGTTGATCAGGTTGGCTTCTATTTCTGTCTGAGATATGCCGATTATTGTCATTGCGTATCCTCCTCAGCGATTTGGCAATATTTGATGCAAAAAACGTGCACAATCCATTTCAGTCAANCAATTATTTATTACATGCAATAATAACAGCACCTTAAATGTAATTAGGCGAGAGCACTATTTCTTGATACAGCNTCAGAACTCCCATCATCCGCCAGATTCATTGATACGGCCCGGTCAGTGTAGGCAATTTCCGAATTTCCAGGTAGGCATTTTCTTCCTATCNTCCACTTGTTTTTCAAAGACCCCTTATTGCGAGGGAACGGNGTCAGCCCTTGAATTAGGACAAAATTGAGCAAGGCATGTGAACATTNTGGCAAGACCACTGAGAATCGAATATAAAGGAGCGCTTTACCATATAACCGCAAGAGGAAATGAACGGGAAAGGATATCATCCTGGACGTTTTAACCTCTGAAAACACCCTCCCATACTCGATTTTGCAGTTGACAAAAACATACAATATGACTAGACTGACTAGTATGATCTGTGAAAAAGGGGGCAAAATGAGAACAACATGGAAATTACAGGACGCCAAAGCAAAATTTAGCAAAATCGTAGATGATGCTTTAAAGATCGGCCCACAATTCGTGACTCGAAGAGGCCAAAAAGCTGTAGTTGTCGTCTCTGTTGAAGAGTACGAAGAACTGATTTCAAACAAACCATCTTTTAAAGAATTTCTGCTTAGTTGTCCAAAAATGGACGACGATTTTCAGCTTGAACGGCAAAAAGATTTTCCAAGGAGCATAGAATTTTGAACTACCTATTAGATACTTGTGTAATATCCGAGCTCGTTAAACCTTCACCGAACACGGATGTAGTTGATTGGCTAAATGGCACCCCAACTGAAAGACTGTACTTGTGTGTTATTACCATAGGTGAAATACGAAAAGGTCTGACAAAACTTCCAGATTCTAAGCGGAAAGATAGGTTGACAAATTGGCTCAATACTCTGCTTGAAGATTATCAAAATCGGATTTACCCAATAAGTCTGACAGTTGCAGAAAATTGGGGCGTGATACAAGGAAATGCTGAGAAAAACGGAAAGCCAATGTCTACCTTAGATAGCCTAATTGCCGCTATAGCTTATACTCACAATCTGGTTCTTATTACCAGAAATGAGCGTGATTTTGAAGCAAGCAATCTTCCAATTCAAAATCCTTGGGTGATATAGCCAGGTTGAAAGGAAGTCCTATTGAATTGGATCTATTGAGATTTCTTGAACAAGATGTTCGAGTCCTGATCACCGGCATCACCTCTATTCATGGATGGCCTATTTACCGTAAGTTGATGGAGATTCTTCCGGCTGAAAGAATATTGGCAGTTGCTCCGCCCAAAACGATGGAGCCATGTGCGGCAAATGTCCATAAGGTATGTATCACGGAACGGGGCTGGCTTGAAATGCAGATGGCCACATTCAGACCGAGTCATGTGATTCATGGCGGGGGTGTTTGTGATCTGGATGTTTGTGAGGATAGGCCGGATTGGGCGTATCTGATGAATGTGGGCGGCGCCAAAACAATCCGCGAGGTTTTTTCCAACACATGTCACATTACCTACATCAGCTCAGATCTGGTGTTTTCGGGTGCTATGCCTCTTCCTGGTGGATATACCGAGGGGGATATGCCGGATCCTGTGAGCGTCGTAGGAAAGACCTATCTTGCTGCTGAAGCAGAAATATCCCGATGCACAAACAGTTGCATTGTGCGTGTGGGGCTCCCGCTGGGGGACTCTTTCAACGGTGGGAAAGGGGCTGTGGACTGGATCGAAAGCAGGTTCAAACGATGCCTTCCGGTCACCATGTTTTATGATGAGACCAGGAGCTGTATCTCCTGTGAGGACCTGGCGGATAAGGTTCTGGTCTTGGCGTTGACCGGTGCGGAGGGTATTTTTCACTGTGGCGGCAATACTCCCATGAGCCTTTTTGATATCGGGCAAATGGTGCTTCGGTCAGGAAACTACTCTAAAGATCTTCTGACGGGTGCTTCCAGATTGAATGAAATTGGGGGTCCTCCACGGGCTGGAGATGTCTGTCTGAACTCCTTTAGACTGGAAAGGTATATTCAAGGGACTTACCCGGGATGATTGCTTCAGAGATCCAGAAAAGATTGCAGGCGCTTGGTGATCCACAACGAGCACAGGTGCAGCAAAAATTTTTCAAAACACGCCCGGGAGAATATGGCCGGGGGGACATATTCATTGGTTTGCGTGTTCCTGAGATAAGAAAGTTAGCGATGGAATACCAAACCCTTGCCCTCCCTGAGATAATCCAGTTGCTGCAATCTCCCATCCATGAGGCAAGACTCCTGGCACTCCTTATTCTGATTCGTATTTACAAAAGCGGAGATGCTTCCATTCAGGAGCAGGTCTATCGTGCATACTTACAGAATACCCGGTTTATCAACAACTGGGACCTGGTCGATGCCTCGGCCGCCCATATCGTTGGCGCTCATTTGACGAATGGCGGCAGAGACAGGCTTCATGCTCTGGCAAAATCAAATCTGCTCTGGGAGCGAAGAATAGCCATCATAGCAACATTTCACTTCGTAAGGCGTGGGGAGTTTTCCGACACACTGTCTATTGCCGGGCTATTGCTCAAAGATCCGGAGGACCTGATCCACAAAGCCGTTGGCTGGATGCTTCGAGAGATCGGTAACCGGGATCAGCCCAAGGAGGAATCGTTTCTAAGAGCACACTACCAGATCATGCCACGAACCATGCTCCGGTATGCGATTGAAAAATTCCCGGAGGGCTTGAGGCAGCGATATTTGAAAGGGAAGATATAGTGGAAAGTGGAATAATGATGGGTAAATCGCTATTCGTTAGGCCGTTAATAAAAGGATTCAGAATATGGAATACAAATATTACGATTTTAAAGAATACCTGTCCGAGATAGAAAAATCATTGGTTTTAATAGATGATCTCAGGATTCGGATTGATAATGAAAAGTCTTTGCGGAAAGAGTGTTGGATAGCCATTCAGGAAAAGCTGCGTGTTGACTGGACATATGATTCCAACGCGATTGAGGGCAGTTCTCTGACAAGGGGCGAAACCCTGTTTTTTCTGAAAGAGGGACTCACCGTCGAGGGAAAACCCTTAAAAGACTTCCTTGATGCCAGAAATCATGCCGATGCTATCGACTGGCTTTATGAGATAATAAAAGATAATCGTCCTGTCACCCAGGGACTTGTAAAGGAAATAAATGCCCTGCTGCTGTCAGGAGTGAAATATACTCCGGCGATAAATGAAACCGGTCAGAAAGTCCAAAAACCCGCCAATCCCGGGAAATACAAGGTTCTGCCCAATCATGTTCTGAAAACAGACGGAACCATTCATTTTTATACCGATCCGATTCATGTATCCAATGAAATGGAAATCCTGTGCAGGTGGATTCACGAAAACATTGAAAAGAGACACCCTCTCATTGTCGCTTCGATAGCTCACTACAATATGGTAAGAATACATCCTTTTGACGACGGTAACGGTCGAGGGGCAAGGATTCTTATGAATCTCATTTTCATAAAAAAAGGATATCCGGTTGCCATTATAAAAAACGAAAACCGTCGGAAATATCTTGAAGCATTGAATCAGGCGGACAAAGGGGATATTCATCCTTTTTTAACGTTGGTGGCAGGCTCACTGATTGAAACAGAGAATAGTATTGTTGAAGAATTACATCTTAAATAGTGCCTGAACGAAACCCCTGTTCAGGCGCCATTTTGGATTTTGGCCTCACTTTGACGCCAACGCGTCGGCCCGGATCCGACCGAAAACAGGAGAGAGGTTTCCGGTCACCCACGGAACCGTGGACCTGACGGGCCTTTCGCCTTTTCGCTGATGTTCCAGGGCCAGGGCCGCCGCATTTTTTTCATAGAATGCGCGGGGTTCATAGGACCATCCGTTTTGAAGTCGAATTTCTTCTTTTTTCAGGTTGTGGTAAAGATACATTCCCGCCATTGGGGCAAACAGCCTAGTCTTCCAGCCAAACTCACGATAAAGTCCATTGAGGAGCGTATCCATTTTTGCCTCAATGGGTTCGTTGCCCCGGGACCATTTTTTCATTGCCCAGACTGCACCCGCGTAGGTGGTTCGAAGCGCTTTTGCTTTCAATGCAAAACGGTTTCGAATCCGCTTGTCCGGGTGTTTTTTATATCTCTGCCAGCCCTTTAGCGTGGTCCCGATCAATCGGGCAAGACTGGGGCCGTTAACCTCGAAATCCCGGCGAAAGGCATTGAGAAGATATTGTCCTTCCAGGCCGTTGCGGATATGTTGATGCCTGTAATTGAAGCGGTATTGTCCGTGGGCATCGGCGACCGGAATTTCTGATTCAGGAAGCAGGGTTCCATCTGCCTTGTGCTGCGCATGCAGTTGTGTACCGGGAATCGGGGTGTAAAGCATGAATTGGTGGAAATCCGTATTATGGCTGACCGCATGATCTATGATTTGATCGATATTTTCCGGGGTATGGTTTTCCATTCCGATAATGGACGACCCCAGGACACAGATGCCGTGGGATTGCAAATGGCGGACAAATGAGTGGGTGTCCACTTTTCGAAGCTTCTGATACCGGCTGTCCTCGCCTTCCAGCCCGGTCCAGACCCAGGAAACGCCCAACCCCACCAGTTGTTCGATGGTATAGCTTTTTAACACCCGGGCGGAACTGAAGACATATAAGGACCAGCTTTTGTGGTTCTTTTCCATCAGTTCTAACAATCGAAGGGCCCTTTTGCGATGCATGAGAAAATTCTCGTCCAGGATAAAAAAGGATCTGACTTTGAGTTTTGTTTCAATCCCCTGCATCACACCGAACAGCTCGTCGCCTGTTTCGTAAAAACTGAGAAACTTGCCCTTCCCTCCGAACATGGCGGAAGTGGAACAAAAATTACAGCCCACAGGACAGCCCACGGAAGGGATCAGGATGGCGGCGGTATCTCCGGTCTTTTCGTTCAGGGGGACGCCCATGATCCTGGTGCCGTTCGCCGAATAAACCACCGGATGCCTGACCGGCGCAGCCTCGTCCTGCCCTAAAAACTTTCTAAACCACTGGACCCCATCTCCCTGAACAATATGGTCCGCATCAATTATTTCATGGATATTCTCCTTGTTGACCACATGTCCGCCCACGACAATGGTTGCATTGGGCTGGTGTTCCCTGACAAGGTCACACATTCTTTTGGCCTTTCCGATATTTGGAATAATGGCACTTATGCCCACAATGTCATAAGAAGAGTTCTGGAGTTCTTCGATAAAACGGTTTTCCGAGGGAAAATCCAGGAGGGTACAGGGGGCATCAATATTCGCCTGAAGCAGCATCAATCCGAAAGACCGATGAAACATGCGAAGGGAAAAGGCCCCTTGCGTTCGAGTAACCTGATTTTGGTAAAGTTCCATGGGGTTGATCTTGCGGCTTCCATAAGCGTCGTCCTGGGCATAGGGTCCAAAAACGCTTGACAACAGTACTCTTGCACGAGTTCCAAGCCTGTGCACAGGCTGTGTTTGCATCATCATTTTTCTCCCTGGTTGTTCGTAAATTTTTGTCAGTTGAAGAATGAAAGGATGTCGTTATATTAGTACAATAAAAATGGAGATGAAAGGCCTCCGGATTTGTTTTACAAAAGTTTTACAAACATGACGGATTCCCCAATGAAAAACTTACTGCGAAACAGGGATTTCATCTTGCTTCTGAGTCCTCTGAGTCTGCTCCCTGTTGCACTGATCGCTGTGGCAAGCACTTTTCTGCTGGGATATCTCGTGGAATTGGCGGGAAAGGTCTTGAAGATTGACCCAAAGATCACCATCACCCTGGTGCTGCTTGGAACCCTCAAGAATTATGGCCCCCCCTAAATCAGATTAGGATATTGGCTTTAACTTCGCCCACTTGATCCAATTAGTATAGAGTACGTTCGGAAGNTCATAATCGTAATCNTAATCGTAATCGTAATCGTAATCGTAATCGTAATCTTACTCTTTTACGGCCTATTTTAGAGCTGCCCGATTAAGATTACGATTATGAGTATGAGTATGAGTATGAAAATAAATCGGATGGACCACGTTAGAACCAAGCCCCAGCTTAGATATGCCGGCTCCTTGGAGTTCTGCAGGTATTTTTCTGAAAAGCTATGGGAACGGGATGGCCAGACCCCTGGGACGGGCTGTGTTGCAGCCGTTTTATTTCTCAATTTTCTTACGCCGGATAGGTCGATTTGAATTTCGCTTCAAATTTTCCGGGGGCTTTTCTCCCGTCTCCGGGATCAACTTTATGCCCTGTTCCTCAATCGTGATCACCCTCTTTTTATACAATGCGCCAATGGCACTTTTGTATCGCTTTTTGCTGACGCCAAACAGCCTGTAAATCGTTTCCGGCGAACTTTTATCCGATACTTTTATACTTCCGCCACTTTCTTTCAGGGCGCTCAGAATTTTTCTGGACAAATCCTCCGCAGCTTTGGCGCTGGACTTTTGAAGAGAAAGATCGATCTTGCCATCTTCTCTGATCTTTTTGATAAAGCCCTTTACTTCCTGCCCCTGCTTCAGGATCTGAAACAGTTCAGTCTTATACAGGACGCCCACATGGGCATGGTTGATAATCGCCGTATAGCCCAGGGGCGTCATCTCGCCGACCACAAGATCCACCTGCTGCCCCTCTAAAAAATGGACTGGTTGTTTCCCCAAAAACCTATCCAGTCTGGAGGACGCCGTTATCTGATTTTTCTTATCATTGTAAATAAACACCACATAGGACTGGCCCTGTTTCATGGGCTTACTCTGCTCCCGCACGGAGACCCGCAGGTCCTGCTCCAGACCCCACTCAAGAAACGCCCCATAGGAGTTGGAGGTGACCGCCTTGAGTAAAGCAAACTGACCCGCAACGGCATTGGGCTTTTTCGTGGTGGCGATCATCCGGGCCTTTGAATCGTTGTACAGGAAGACTTCGACACTGTCATTTACCCTGCAATGGGCAGGCGCTTCTTTTCCGGGAAGGAATATTGCCCCTAATGTCCCACCGTCCAGGGTTACGCCGGATTCCATAACCTTTGTCACCTTAAGGGTGTTTATTTTCCCAAATTCAATCATACTTACTCTAAACCCTCCGCCTGGACATCAGAACCGCTACACCCTTTTCCAGCTTATTCAAGTTCTCCTTTGAATTAAACAGCATTTCACACAACTCACATTTCCGGTAGCGCACAATTTCGCTGGCCTTGTACCCCAGATAAGAGGCCATAGGTGTCAGCCCCATGGTGCGGATCAGATGATACAGCGGATGCTGTTCTTTCTTTTTGAACAGTTCATCCACAGATACCTGGCCCAGATTACCAAGCGTTAAAAAGCCGGTTTCTGAAAACCTATTTCCCGCATCACAGCAGGCATACATGTCCTGATTAGGAGAAAGATAAGCATTCATGGAACAGATGTTGGGATAATAATCTGTAAAGATCTGTTTGCGGTCAAAACTTTCCGCCCTCCCGAAATAGATCATCGGCTCCGGAAAATACCGCAGTGTATTTGCCTGAAGGAATTGTTCAAGGGCGTCATCTGTTTCTGAAAAGTCCGTGATAAAGGAAACAAAATAATCCAGCCCCTGTTTCACACAAGCGGCTGCCGCACGAACGATGTTTTCCCGGTCTGTATTTTCCTGGTGCCAACGACTGGTACTTATCCTCATCTGGGAGAGTCCGCTTTCGATCAATGCGGATACCATTTGGTCCGCATGATCCGACGAATGCGCCCAAAACCCGTTGGTAACCACCCTCGTGTAGATCCGATTGTGCCTGCATACACGTATCAAGCCGCATACATCACGCTCAAAAAGGAGCGGTTCTCCAGCCGTAAAACTGATTCCGGTCACATGGGCGGCGGCCATTTCTTCGATGATGTCCTTTGCCCGGATAAAATCGATCTTGTCGGTTCCGGGAGACCCATCCGCGGCCACACAATGCCCACATTTCATGTTGCATCGGGTGGAATATCCAAAAGCGATTTGTCGAGGTGGTTTCATTTTTTGACCTTTTAGATGCATTCGTTGGAAATCAGATAGAGAGATCCTTCCGGCTGCACCCTATTGAATTTACTAAAATGCAGCGCTGAAATTTTGCGAATTTTGCGCCTTTTTGCGNCTTCGTCAAGTTTCAATTGGGCAAGGATCTATGAGGAGACTGGGCTTCTTATTCATCACCGAGGCCTCCCAATAGCTGTTCCAGAACCAAAGCACTGGCAACCCCAACCACAAAACCGTTGCCCAATATGGGCCTTAGAAACGGGGAGAACCAAAGCACTGGCAACCCCAACCACAAAACCGTTGCCCAATATGGGCCTTAGAAACGGGGGCAGGCCGCCGACCACTCCACCGGGCAAAAAGGCGACCAGGGTGCCGAGTAATATGGATGCCCCTATCACCAGACCATCCTCAAACCGAAAACCGGTATTCCCCTGGAAAGCAACCATGAGCCCGGCTGAAACCTGCGTAACCATGACGTAGGCGAGGATGGCGCCGATTACCACGGAAGGCACGCTTCCTATGAACCCGGTTGCCGCCGGGAGAAAGGCCAATAGAAGCAGGATAACCACCGTGGGGACCAGCGTGAAGCGCGACGCGCACCGGGTGGCCGCAATCACCCCGGGACCTACGGTATAGTTGACCGATCCGATAACCCCGAGGAGTCCCGAGGCAATATTGGACAGACCGGTTATAGATATTCCCCTTGTGATGCGTCTGTCCATATCCGGGGTTTGCAGCATCTCGTTGACCGCCTGAATGGAACTCAGATCGTTGATGGAAAGGGCGATGTAACAAAAAAGAAAGGAGACGAGCACACCCGGCTGGATGGAGAATGCCAGATTCATCTGGCGGAAAAAGCCGCTAAACCATGTAGCATCCACATACAACCCCTGAATGACGCTGTCCGGGAAAAGCAAAAGGTAGAAGAGGCTGCCTGCAATAGCAGCCCAAATAATGAGGGTAGCCTGCCAGATGCCCTTTAACAGACGATAAGAAAGGAGCATCGCAAAAACCAGACCCACGGCGAAAGTCAGATTATAGAGCGGGCTGATCCCGCTCTGGCTGTCTATCATCAATTTCTGGATCGTGGGGGCAATGGTGAAGGCAATCAGCAACAGAACCACGGCAATCACATTGGAGGTGAAGAATCGCCGAACATGTTTTAAAAGGCCGCTGACCCCTAAAACGGTCACCAACAAACCCCCGATCATCACGGAGGTATAGATGGTTTCCATTCCGAAACCCTGGCTGGCGATAATCCCCACCAAAAGGACCGC
>DUZB01000091.1 GCA_013349725.1 Deltaproteobacteria bacterium
AGGTCGATCCACTGTTAAAAACAAGGTTCTGCGTGTAGTATCAAGCTTTTGGAATTTCCGATTATTCAGCTCAGGCAATCTTTGTGAAATTTCTTTGTTGAGTTCAGCTATGCTGAAAAAAGTGTGGTTTCTAAGGGCGGCCANTATCCAACGCTCAACGATNAGAACTCCCCCTTCCGCCTTCGCCTTGTCTTTGGGTTTTCTGGACCTTGCCGGGATCACAGCGGTTCCGTAATGCTCCGCCAAATCCTGATAAGTTGGATTAATATCGGGTTCATACCTGCAAGGATGGGTGACGCCGGACTTGAGGTTGTCGGGCACGAGGATTTGAGCAACGCCGCCAAAGAACTCAAAGGCGCGAACGTGGGATTTAATCCAGAAAGGCAATTCCTGGGACGGCGTCGCTTCTGCGTAGGTATAGTTGCTGGCGCCCAGAACAGCCAGAAAAATCTGGGCCTGAGTAATTTCACCCGTTGTCCGGTTGATTATCGGAACTGTTTGGCCGACATAATCAATGAACAGTTTTTCGCCGGCCAGGTGTTCCTGACGGAGACAAACATCTAATTTCTTCACCCATCCCCGATAAAGTTCACAAAAACGGCTATACTGATAACCGTCCGGATTTGCCTGTTTATATTCGTACCAAAGCAGGTTCAGCGTAACACTTTTCCTCTTGAGCTCATGGTACAAATAGTCCATCGAAGGCATGGAACGTTTCGTAGAGGTCCCATTATTAACGGGTGGGTAAAGAAGATCTTCAATGGCCCGGTCATCCAGATCTGCAGGGAGCGGCCATGTCAAACCTGCACTTTCAGCGCGTCCGATGTACTCCGATACTGTTGTTCGGCCGATATCACAACTCTTGCTTATCTGCCGTATGGAACTACCNTTTACAAATTTGAGCCGTAAAACTTCTTTGATTTTTCGCATGGATAATCTCCTTCTANCCATTTTTGCTCTCCCCCTTATTTTTTTCAGAGGAGAATACTGGCTGAGTTCACAATTATCCAGCGTCTCTANNCTGCCCGATCCGGAAGCATTGTAAGCGCCCAAAAATGGATGCTTGAAACACTCAAAATGGACTGTCCGGATTCAATCGGAATGGGTGTCCGGAATGAATCGGAATTGGTGTCCGGAATGGATTGGAATTGGTGTCCGGAATGGAGCGGAATACGCATTTGAGGATTTTTTGCAAAAAATTGACTTAAAAATTCTTGGTGTTACAAAAGATAAGTGGAAAGCCTCAACCAACGCTCTCAAGGCAGTATTTCATAGAATTTGGATCGGATATTGCCATCGTCATTGTTTGAAAAAATTCCGTGATGCATTATTAAAATATCAAAAGCAATCAAAATGTACCGACCAAGAGGTAACAAGGCTTTACAAAAAGTTGAAGGAAGTATTGAAAACATCCACATCCAAAGTTAATTTGGAAATAAAGCTTAAAACATTAGATGACGGTGCATTTTCTAATCCTTATACTAAAAAAGAGATTGGCAGAGTTAAAAGAAAATACCACTCATTATACCGCCCATAAGAATAGAAAGGGGATAACTAAAACTACCTCCATTGTTGACAACTATTTGAAAGGTATCAAACGTAAACTAAAACAAATTGAGAGTTTTCGAGATAAGAGATGGGCAAGTATTTTCTTTCGAGCACACGCTAATATCAGAAATTTTGTTCCATTTCTACCTGGAGCAAAAAATGCTCATAAAAGTCCCTTTGAATTAGCCAGCGGCAAGACATATGACTTGCCTTGGATTCAGACTATGAATGTCCATAATGCTTTCTTGTTTACCGAAAATGCCTTTTGATATTGATAGGTTATGTAACATCACAACATGTAGACTTATGCGCGTTTTTTTTATTCGATGTTGGACGTTCATAAGTAAAAACACCCTATTATTTCAATCAAATAAACATTCTGAGAGAAAATCTCTCAGATTTATTGTGTAAGAATCTAAAACGTAAAACCTCTTTTTTCGTTCCCAGGCTATGCCTGGGAATGTGGGTCTTGGAGGCTCTGCCTCCTGTGCGGTTGGACTGGAGGCCACTCAGTCGCACCCGTCGTATAAAGGCAGAGCCTTTTAGCATGCGTTCCCAGGCAGAGCCTGGGAACGAGCTTGAACATGAAGAGCATGAAGGGTAAAAGCAGAAAAACGTTGTGTATCTGTTGATTCATGTCCTTCATGGTAGATTCTTTTAACCGGCAACTGGCAACCGTCAACCGGAAACTAAGGGAAATTTCAACGAGACACATTTTTTTCCCCATCCCATATTCTTTCACAGGGAGAGTGCCTTTGTTATGACTTCAACCATTTCCTCCTCCATCATCATGCGAACCTGGGAGTACGGTGAAACAGACCTGATCGTGAGTTTTTTTACCGAGGACAGGGGCTGGTTGAAAGGGATCGCTAAGGGAGGCAGAAAAAGCCGGAACCGGTTTGTTAACTGCCTGGACCTGTTCTGCCTCTGCAGTCTGGAATACGAAATAAAACAGGGCAGGGACCTCTGTTTCCTTCAATCGGGAAAGCTGATCCAGTCTTTCCCTGGCATACGTACGACTTTTTCTTCTCTGTCTCTGGCCAGTTACATGCTGGAGGTCATGGAAGTCCTTTTTCCGGCCGGGACAGCGGACCGCATCGCTTTTAAACTTTTCAGGGGGTCTCTTTCCGCCATGGACAGGGGATGTGATCTTGTCCGATTGCGGGCATTTTTTGAGGCCAGGGTCCTATCCCTGGGCGGGTACGCCATCGATTTTTCCAGGTGCTGCCAGTGCGGCAGGAAATACGCAGGTCAGGGAACGGCGGTTTTCAACCGGGTCAAAGGAGGAATCAGCTGTCTGAAATGTCTCGGGGAATCGAAAAGTGCACCGGGACTCCAGCCTTCCATGATCGCTCTGCTGAAAAAACTGCAGTCAGCCCCTGTGGAGGAACTGCCTTCCATGGATTGGGATGCAACAGGCGCAGGCCGGATCTGCGCCGTTCTGACCCTGCACATGGAATACAGGATCGGTCGCAGGCTGAAATCGGCAAAGTATTTGTAGAACGGGACGCAGATTTTCGCAGAGACACGCGGATATCTTCATTGTAAAACTCACCCCCACGCAAAAAGCGTGGGAATGAGAAAGGCGTTTCTTTGTTTCGTGAAGCGTGAACCGTAAAGCGTGAACTGTGAACCTTGAACCGGCAACCGCGCTGTTAAAGCGCCTCGATCGCGCAAGCCATAGAGACACCGCCGCCGCCGCAAAGGGTGGCCAGTCCCAGACCCTTTCCCTTCTTTTTCATGGCGTACAGGAGGGTCACCATAATCCGGCATCCCGTTGAACCTACGGGATGGCCCAGGCCGATTCCTGATCCGTTGACGTTGGTGATTTCCCTGTTCAGGCCCAACTCGATCTCACAACCAAGATATTGCGCGGCAAAGGCCTCGTTGACTTCTATCAGTTCAAAATCCTCCAGCTTCAGGCCCGGATTTCTTTTGAAAAGGTCCTTGACTGCAGGGACAGGACTCAAGCCCATGACGGACGGATGACAGGCCCCCCGGCCGATTGCCTTGATCCTTGCCATGGGTGTCAGGCCCAGTTCAGCTGCCTTTTCCGCCGACATAATGACCATGGCGCTCGAGCCGTCATTGATGCCGGAAGAATTTCCGGCGGTGACCTTTCCGATTTTAGGAATAAAACCGGGAGGCAGGCCGGCCAGTTTTTCCATGGTCATTCCCGGCCTGAAATGTTCGTCCTTATCAAAAAGAATCGGGGGTTTCTTTCTCTGGGGTACCTCGATGGGAACAATCTCCTCCTTGAAATCCCCTTCTATCGTTGCACGCTCCGCGTTATTGTGGCTCCTGAGGGCCACTTCGTCCATCGCTTCGCGGCTGATATTGTGCAGCTGCGCAATAAATTCAGCGGTATGCCCCATAATATACGGTTTCCCTTTAAACAGTTCCAGGGGCATCCCCTCCTTCAAGGGACCTTCTTCCGGGTGAGGCAGGAGAAATGATCCGCAATGAAGGGCATGGATCATGGCATCCACAAAAACCTGATCCTGCAAACGGGCGCCCCAGCGAGCGCTCGGAACAATGTACGGGACCCCTGACATATGTTCGACCCCGCCGGCCAAAATGATATCGGCCATGCCCGCCTGTATCATGGCCATGCCTGAGATAACGGCTTCCATTCCTGAAATGCAGACCCGGTTGATGGTTGCCGCCGTCACCGTATCGGGGATCCCAGCCATAAGAGCGGAGATTCTGGCCACATTCAAGGCATCCGCAGGTTCCATACAACAGCCGAAACGCACATCGTCAATCATGCCGGGGTCAATGCCCGCACGCTTGACGGCCTCTTTCATGGAAACGCTGCCGATGACCGCCGCGTTCAAGTCCTTCAAAGTTCCCCCAAAAGCTCCCACCGCCGTTCGACACGCCGAAACAATGACTACGTCTTTCATAATATCTCCTTTCAACTAAAGTTTGAAGTGAACTAAAGTTTGAAGTGAGCTAAAGTTTAAAATGAACGAAAGTTTAAGAAATTTTTCCAAACCCTTGAAATCAGCGGAGCAATTCCATAACTTTAGTGACTTTAGATCACTTTCAACGTTTAACTTTTACGGTATGAATTCATATCGAAACACCTTGTGGAAGTAAAGAAAAAAGGCCCGCGATACAGACGGGCCTTTAAAAGGGGCAAGAAAGATTTTAACGAGGCTGGATTCTGAACTACTCTTTAGCAGCAAGTTCTCTGAGAATAGCCGCATTGTTCTCGACGCGTTTCAGGTCTTTCTTAATATTTTTTTGGTTTGGTTTTGCTTTTCGGGCCCTTATGGCCTTGGTTACTTTAGCATTGGACGACATGGTTTAATCTCCTATATAGTCTGTATTTTTGAAGTCTCATTAATATATGCTTTTGTGGCTTACCCGTCAAGAACAATTTTGGCGTCCTTCATTTTCCGGGTTTCCACTTTTTTCCGAAATGGAATGTATTATCGGGTTGAAAATCGGTTGCCAAAATGGGAAATCAGATGCCGAAACTGGAAACTGGAAACTGGAAATTAGATAACGCGCTTAATACCTACTGTTTTTCCCAATTTCAAGTTTCAAGTTTCAAGTTTCCTCATCACAACACGAGAGCAAAAAAATGCAAACTACTTTCCGGCTTCAATGAAGGATGCCTAGTATATCTTCTTTTTTTCATTTTGTTATTTACGAAACCTTCACAGGATGTTAATTTTGCATTTTTTATTAAAGGATTTTCTTTCATCAACCATGTGGAGAAAGGAGGCAAAATGGAACAAGGCAATGGAGTTCTGCGTTGGGTGATCGGGTTTGCTGCGGCGGTTGTTCTGGGGCTGGGCGGAGGTGGCTGGACAACGGCCAAGGCCGCTGACGAGGTTTTCGTATGCGCTCCGGACGGAAAAATTGAAAAGGAAGTCTCTGCCAATGCGCAACTGGAAGAATTTTCCTGTTTTTTCAAGCAATATGAAGGGGTAAATACGCTTCATTTCAAAGTGGGCGTAAAGAACATCAGCGACAAACCGCAACGCTACCGGGTAAACATTTTTCTGGATAACGGAAAAGGGGTGGGGGGCCTCATCCCCCAGAAAACCAAGGGTGGTCTTGTGAAACCGGGTGAGACGGCTACATTTGTTTACCCGGTCATGGACATGGAAGGCAAACCGGCAGCCATCACACTTATGATTAAATCCATGGATTAAAACCATAAAGGGAGGACTGTACATCATGAAAAAACTGGGTATCTTATTTGCAATTTGTGCTGCTTTCGCGTGGTTCACTGCAGGGTCTGCATGGTCAAAAACCGTTTTTCTGGGTATTGGAACGGGCGGTACGGGTGGAATTTATTATCCCTATGGCGGGGGCGTTGCTGAAATATGGACCAGGTATGTTCCCGGGGTGAAAGCGGTTGCCGAAGTTACCGGGGCAAGCATGGAAAATGTAAAACTGGCCGACAAGGGAGAAACCGTCATCGGCGAAGTGATGGGAGACGTGGCGGTGGCCGGCTATGAGGGGACATCCAAATTCAAGGGGAAGAAGCAGAACATCCTTTCCATGGCTATCATGTATCCGAACCTGCTGCAGTGTGTGACACTGAAAAGCAGCCCCATCACCAGTCTTGAGCAGGTCAAAGGGCAAACCATCAGTACCGGAAGCCCTGGAAGCGGGACGAACTTCATGGCGGAGGCCGTACTGAAGGCCCTGGATATTCCCATTGATTCTTATAAGGACACGCGCCTTTCTTTTACGGAGAGCTCCAATGCGCTCAGGGATGGGACGATCGAATTGGGAATATGGTCGGTGGGTCCGGGGACCAGCTCCATCATGGACCTGGCGACGACCCATGACATTCGGATCATTCCATTTACGCCGGAACAGACCGAGAAAATCCTGGCATCCAATAAAACCTATGCCGCTGTTGATCTTGCCGGAGGGGTATACAATGGCGTGGCCGAACCGGTACCCACTATCGGCGTCTGGAATGTGATGATCTGCCAGAAGTCCATGGACACGGATCTGGTTTACAACCTGGTCAAGGCCCTCTACGAACACAACGACATGCTCCGAAAGATTCATCCGTCGGCCTCTTATACGACCCCTGAAAACGCCGTAAAGTATTCGCCGATTCCGCTGCATCCGGGAACCATTAAATACTTGAAGGAAAAAGGCATCCAGGTCCCTGAAAGACTCATCCCTTAATCCGGAAGTCTCTATTGAAAGTAAAAGCGGCATTTCTTGCTTTGTGGGGGACAACGGTTATTGCGGTGGGCCTTCTCCTCGTCGCCTGGTACTTGCCAGGCGGCCTGGAGCTTAACATCCGCACGGTAGAAAATGATCGGGATTTGCTGGTTTTGCCACTGAGACCGGGTGAACGGTTTACTATTCACTACTACCATTCCGTGGAAAACGCTCCCATCTGGGAAGAACACAGCGTGGACGCACACGGACATATTTATATAGAGGAAGAGCGATATCTGAAATTCGGCGCCGGTATGGGCAGGATGCCCGGAATAGGCAGAATGGTCAAAAAGGGACCCTATGAGGCTATCGAAGAGATGCATATGCCCACCGGCAACTTTGTATTGCGTGTAGGAAGTCCAGGCGTTGACCATACCATCATATGGAGAAACACGAGGACAAATCTTTCTGCAAAGTTTTCTCATATAGCCGTTCGTTTTTCAGCCAGTCCGGTGAGCTTCCTTTACGCAGGTTACCGGTCTTTCTTCCCCCACAGTACTACGCCGAAGGCGGATGAGCCGGAACAGAGAGGGTCTCGCGCAAAGTCGCAAAGCTCGCAAAGAAAAACTTCGGTATCTATTTGCTCAAAATCCTTGGCGTCTTTGCGCCTTTGCGTGAGAAATTGGAGTATTTGAATGAACGATAAACCGGACTATGAACAACTGGAAAAAAGAGTCAGGGCATTGGAACAGGCCCTGAAGACCTCGGAACAACACCTGAGCCAGATCATCAATTTTCTTCCTGACGCCACCTTTGCCATCGACACCCAAGGGAAGGTGATTGCCTGGAATCTTGCAATCCAAAAGATGACGGGTATCAAGGCCAGGGACATGCTGGGAAAGGGGAACTATGAATATGCGATCCCATTTTACGGCGATAGAAGGCCGGTCCTGGTCGACCTTGTGGGCCGGTGGGATGAAGAATTCCAGAAAAAATACCGTTATGTGAAAAAGGATGGGGATTCCCTGGTTTCTGAAACCTATGACCCTCTCGTGAAACCCGGCGGTTATCTGTGGAATAAGGCATCACTGCTTCATGGCAGCGACGGTCAAATTATCGGCGCCATCGAGTCCATTCGCGATATTACGGAAAGAAAGCAGATGGAAACGGAGCGGGTCAATTACAAGCGTTTTCTGGAAAGCATATATAACAGTTCCATTGATGGCATCGTATCCACTGATCTACACGGCACNGTTCTTTTCAGCTCTCCCGGGCTCTGTGAGATCACCGGGTATGAAGGAAAAGAGGTCTTAGGGAAGAAGGCATGGTTATTCTACCACAAGGGAAAAGAAGACGCCCGGAACATCATGAAAGGCCTTCAGGAAAAAGGGAAACTGCACAACTACGATTTTAAAATGAAAAAAAAGGACGGAGGCCTTGCAGATGTTATTCTCAGTATTTCATACATCCGGAACGAGCAGGGCGAAATCGATGGAACCCTTGGAATATTCAAGGATGTCACGGAAAAGAAGCTCCTGGAAGAGGAACTTCAACAGGTGCGAAAAACGGAGTCCATTGCCACCCTGGCAGGAGGTGTAGCCCATGAATTCAACAATATCCTCATGGGCATTACTGGAAATATTGAACTGCTTCAACTGGAAATGGATGAGAAAGGGAAAAAAAATAAACGCCTTGATTTGATAAAAAACTCCGCCTTGCGAATGGCCAACCTGACCAAACAGTTGCTTGCCTACGCAAAAGGCGGGAAATACAGGCCGAAAGTCATTTCGCTGAATATGTTTCTTGAGGAGACCCTTCCCTTCCAGAAACAAACGATCGCCCCTACCACCACCCTGGAAACGGACCTTCAGAAGAACATTCCCCATGTAAAAGTAGATTCCGGCCAGATGCAGATGGTCCTTTCGGCCATTCTGGCCAATGCTGATGAAGCGGTTAATGAGGACGGCCGAATAAAAATCACAACAAGAAGCGAGAAGGTCGATAAAGAATTTATCAAGAACCACAGGGATTTTGCTCCCGGCCCTTACGTGACACTGACCATTGAGGATCATGGAAAAGGGATGGATGAGGAAACGCTGAGCAGACTGTTCGATCCTTTTTTTACCACCAAGTTCCAGGGTAGGGGGCTGGGCATGGCCGCGGTTTACGGGATTATCCGGAATCATCAGGGAGCAATCTTTGTGGACTCGAAACAGGGCGAGGGAACCGTGGTCCGGATCTATCTGCCTGCTGTGGAGGTGGCGCCCGAAGAGCCCAAAACGCTTTCAGGAAAACTGGGAACGAGGACTGGAAACATCTTGCTCATTGAAGATGAGGCCATGCTCATCGAAATCACCCAGACCCTTCTGGAAAGACTCGGTTATCGGGTGATCGTGGCCGCAACCGGAAAGGATGCCGTCCATACAGCCAGAACCTTCAGCGGAGATATCGACCTTGCCCTGCTGGATATCAAACTGCCCGATATGGAAGGAGAAAAAGTGTATCCTCTCCTCATGGAAGCACGCCCGGACCTTAAAGTTATCGTGTGCAGCGGATATTCCATGGATGGACCCGCCCGGGAAATTCTCAATGCGGGCGCCCAGGATTTCATGCAGAAGCCGTTTACTCTTGCAACGTTGCGGAGTAAATTGGATAAAGTACTGAAAAATAACCTGAGGAGGCGTTCATGACAAAAGATGTGGAAACAAGAGGCTCTGCTTCCATCATCGGGCGAGGGATTTTGAAAGTCGTTGCCGTGATAGGGATAGGCCTCAGTCTGTTTGAGCTGTATACCGCCGGAATCGTTGCCATGACCGCCATGAGGCACAGGGCTGTTTTTTTAAGCTCCATTCTTGTTATCACTTTCCTGACAAGACCCTTTTATCAGAAGGCCCGAAGAGATCGCGTGAATGCGGCCCTTTGCGTGGACCTGTTTTTGGTCGTCCTGACCATTGCCGTGGGCGCGTATATTTTCATCGATCTGAACGGCATTTTTGACCGGCAGGGGGACTGGAGCCAGTGGGATTTTACCGCCGGGATTGTTTTGATCGTTCTGGTCCTTGAGGCAACGCGTCGCGTAATCGGTCTGAACCTGACGTTCATTGCCTTAGGATTTCTCCTTTTCGGGTATTTCGGACCGTATATGCCGGATATCCTTGTCCATAAGGGATATTCCATTGAACGTATGGCCACCACGCTTTCTCTCACCACGGAAGGAATATTCGGCCTTCCCACCGGAGTAGCGGCAACGTTTGTCTTTATATTTATTCTGTTCGGGGCCTTTCTTGACAAGACGGGCGCCGGGAATTTTTTTATCGACACGGCCTATTCTCTTACCGGCCGATTTTCCGGGGGACCGGCAAAAACGGCGGTGATTGCCAGTGGATTCATGGGATCGGTTTCCGGGAGCGCAGTGGCCAATGTGGTGGCCACAGGCTCCTTTACCATCCCCATGATGAAAAAGATCGGATACAGGCCCCACGTAGCCGCGGCCGTGGAAGCAGCGGCCTCCACCGGGGGGCAGCTCATGCCTCCCATCATGGGGGCAGGCGCCTTCCTGATGGCTGAATTCACCCAGACGCCCTATCTTGAGATCGTCAAAATTGCCTTTATCCCTGCGGTTCTCTACTTCTTTTCGGTTATTCTGTTCGTGCACCTTGAGGCCCAGAAGATGGAAATATGGGGCCTGCCGAAAGAGCTTCTGCCCAGGCTCGGACAAACACTGAAAAATGGCATTCATTTCATTGTCCCCGTAGCCATCCTCATCACCGTACTCATGATGAATTACAGCCCGATGATGGCGGGATTCATTGCCATTCTGGCCGTTTACTGTACCGCACTCACAAGAAAAAGCTCGCGCATCTCCTTCAAAACCCTGCTCAAAACCCTGGAAATGGGTGCGCGAAACGCTGTGATTGTGGCCGTGGCCTGCGCGGCTGCAGGGATCATCGTGGGGGTGGTCAACCTGACCGGCACCGGGCTTCGTTTTTCGTCTCTCGTGGTCTCCCTTTCACAGGGAATCCCGCTGTTGGCCCTGGGTCTGGTTGCTTTTACCTCCCTGCTTCTTGGAATGGGATTGCCCGTTACCGCATCCTATATCGTGCTGGTCATCCTTGCCGGGCCGGGACTTTCAGACCTGGGCATCCCACTCCTTACGGCCCACATGATTGTCTTCTGGTACAGCCAGGACGCGAATATCACCCCCCCTGTTGCCCTGGAATCTTTTGCGGCATC
Source organism: Deltaproteobacteria bacterium (assembly GCA_013349725.1). The sequence goes on from DUZB01000091.1 coordinate 10,927, forward strand.
GGGCATTGCCGGATCGAATCCCATGCGGACGGCATTTACTTCCTGGAAACTGGCCAAGGGAATCTATATCATTCCCGTCATCATGGCCTATCATCCGCTCCTCCTGAACGGCCCTACCGGTGAGGTAGTCCAGACGGTCCTGTTCTCCACCCTGTCCATTACGGCCTTCGTAATCTGTATGGAGAAATATTTCCTGACGTCCATCACCTGGGTTGAAACCATCCTGTATGGAGTGAGCGCCATCCTCCTGATATGGGCCGACGATTCACTGAATTACTTAGGGTGCATCCTGTTTGTTGTCCTTGTCGCAATTCAGATCATCGCGAAGAAAAAGAAAGGAAAA